>NZ_JBHUZW010000081.1:0-17648 GCF_042667215.1 Cellulomonas sp. NPDC057328
CGGTGGGACCGGGCCCCGTCGGTGCGGGCGCGCCCTCAGGACGTCAGCGCGTCGCCGTCACGGTCAGGCCGCCGTCGGCGAGGTCGACGTGCACGGTGTCGCCGTCGCGCACCTCGCCGGCGAGCAGCGCCCGGGCGAGGCGGTCGCCGATCTCCTTCTGCACGAGGCGGCGCAGCGGACGGGCGCCGTACGCCGGGTCGTACCCCTCGAGCGCGAGCCACTCGCGCGCGCCGGGCGTGACGTCGAGGGTGAGGCGCCGGTCCGCCAGGCGGCGGCCCAGCAGGTCGACCTGCAGGTCGACGATCGACCCGATCTGCTCGAGCGTGAGGGCGTCGAACAGGACGACGTCGTCGAGCCGGTTGAGGAACTCCGGCTTGAACGCCGCTCGCACGGCGCTCATCACGGCCTCGCGCCGGGCCGTCTCGTCCAGCGTCGGGTCGACGAGGAACTGCGAGCCGAGGTTCGACGTGAGCACGAGGATGACGTTGCGGAAGTCGACCGTGCGGCCCTGGCCGTCGGTCAGGCGGCCGTCGTCGAGCACCTGCAGCAGCACGTCGAACACCTCGGGGTGCGCCTTCTCGACCTCGTCGAGCAGCACCACCGAGTACGGGCGCCGCCGCACGGCCTCGGTGAGCTGGCCGCCCTCCTCGTAGCCGACGTACCCCGGGGGCGCACCGACGAGCCGCGCGACGGAGTGCTTCTCGCCGTACTCGCTCATGTCGATGCGCACCATGGCGCGCTCGTCGTCGAAGAGGAAGTCCGCGAGCGCCTTCGCCAGCTCGGTCTTGCCGACGCCGGTCGGGCCGAGGAACAGGAACGACCCGGTCGGGCGGTCGGGGTCGGAGACGCCGGCGCGTGCGCGGCGCACCGCGTCGGACACGGCCGCCACGGCCTTCTGCTGCCCGATGAGGCGCTCGCCGAGGACGTCCTCCATGCGCAGCAGCTTCTGCGTCTCGCCCTCGAGCAGGCGCCCGGCCGGGATGCCGGTCCACGCGGCGACGACCTCGGCGACCTCGTCCGGGCCGACCTTGTCGGCGACCATCGGCGCCTCGGTGCTCGGCTCGGCCTCGGACGCCTCCGCCGCGGCGATCTCCTTCTCGACCGCCGGGATCTCGCCGTAGAGCAGGCGGCCCGCCGTCGCGAGGTCGCCCTCGCGCTGCGCGCGGTCCGCGTCGGCGCGCAGCTGGTCGAGGCGCACGCGCAGGTCGCCGACCCGGTTGCGCCCGCCCTTCTCCTTCTCCCACCGGGCGTTGAGCGACGCGAGCTCCTCGCGGCGGTCCGCCAGGTCGGCGCGCAGGCGCGCGAGACGGTCCTGCGACGCCGGGTCGTCGGCCGTGGCGAGGAACTGCTCCTCCATCTCCAGGCGCGTGACGGCGCGCTGCAGCTCGTCGATCTCGACCGGCGACGAGTCGAGCTCCATGCGCAGGCGGGACGCGGCCTCGTCGATCAGGTCGATGGCCTTGTCGGGAAGCTGGCGGCCGGTGATGTACCGGTCGGACAGCGTCGCCGCGGCGACGATCGCGCCGTCGGAGATCTCGACGCGGTGGTGCGCGGCGTACCGCTCGCGCAGGCCGCGCAGGATCGCGACGGTGTCCTCCACCGACGGCTCGCCCACGAACACCTGCTGGAACCGCCGCTCGAGCGCCGGGTCCTTCTCGATGCGCTCGCGGTACTCGTCGAGCGTCGTCGCGCCGACGAGGCGCAGCTCGCCGCGCGCCAGCATGGGCTTGAGCATGTTGCCCGCGTCCATGGCGCCCTCGCCGCCGGCGCCCGCACCGACGACCGTGTGCAGCTCGTCGATGAACGTGACGACCTGCCCCTCGGACGCGGTGATCTCCGCGAGCACGGCCTTGAGGCGCTCCTCGAACTCGCCGCGGTACTTGGCGCCCGCGACCATCGACGCGAGGTCGAGCGAGACGAGCGTCTTGCCGCGCAGCGACTCCGGCACGTCGCCGGCGACGATGCGCTGGGCGAGGCCCTCGACGACGGCGGTCTTGCCGACGCCGGGCTCGCCGATGAGCACGGGGTTGTTCTTGGTGCGCCGCGACAGCACCTGGACGACGCGGCGGATCTCCGCGTCGCGGCCGATCACCGGGTCGAGCTTGCCGTCGCGCGCCCGCTGCGTCAGGTCGACGCCGTACTGCTCGAGGGCCTTGTACGTGCCCTCGGGGTTCGGCGTCGTGACGCGCGCGCTGCCCCGCACGGACGGCAGCGCGGCGACGAGCGCGTCGCGGGACGCCCCGGCCGCGCGCAGCGCGTCGGCGACGCCGGACTGGCCGGCCGCGAGGCCGATGAGCAGGTGCTCGGTCGAGACGTAGTCGTCGCCGAGGCTGCGCGCCTCGGCGTTCGCCGCCTCGAGCGCGACGGCCGTCTGCCGCGACGCGCTGGGCTGCGCGACGGTCGAGCCGCTCGACGACGGCAGGTTGACGAGGATGCCGCGCACGGCACGGCCGAGCGCGGTGCGGTCGGCGCCGACGGCGTCGAGCAGCCCGTTGGCGACGCCGCCCTCCTGCTGCAGCAGCGCGTTGAGGACGTGCGCCGGCTCGAGCTGCGGGTTGCCCGCCGCGCTCGCCTGCTGGATCGCGTCGCCGAGGGCCTCCTGCGACCGCGTGGTGAACTTCGCGTCCACGTGACCTCCCTGTGCGGGACCACCCGCACGTCGTTCCTGTTCTCCTGACGTCCTCAACGGACCGCAGACTTGAGTCTATTCCGCTCAAGTCTGGTTTGGGCTGCGCTCTGGGCACCGCGCGCCGGGCGGTCTACCGTGGGACCGGGCCGGGCACGGCCCGCCGCTCGCACCCCTCAGGGGACGGTGAACGTGCCGCGAGGAGCACCGCCACGGCGCGTCGACGAGCGACGGGACGGCACCGGCAACGCGAGCACCGGTCACGGGTCCCGTCGCCCCGGAGGCACCGTGACCGCCCACCCGCTCCCCACGCCCGAGCACGCCAAGGCCATGGCCCGCGCCCTGCGCGCCGACCTCGCCGCCGACGGCCACGCCGTGACCCACTCCCGCGCGCTCGAGCTCGTCGCGCACGCGCACGGGCTGCGCGACTGGAACGCGCTCGCCGCCGCCACGGCGGACGGCTCCACCGTCGGCTCCCCGGGCGGCGCGGCGGCGCCACCCCGGCCGCGGGGCGTCGTGGGCGCCGCCGTGCCGGTCGTCCGGGTGCTCGACGCCGCGACGGCGTACGGGTTCTACCTCGACGTCCTCGGCTGCCGGCTCGACTGGGAGCACCGGTTCGAGCCCGGGCTCCCGGTGTACGCGCAGGTCTCCCGCGACGACCTGCGCCTGCACCTGTCGGAGCACCCCGGTGACGGGGTCTACGGCGCCGTGCTGTGGGTGCCCGTCGCGGACGTCGCCGCCCTCGCCGCGCGGGTGCACGAGCGGACCGGCGGACGTCAGCGCCCGGGGATCGACGTCGACGCGCCCGGCGGGCCGACGGCCGAGGTGCTCGACCCGTTCGGGAACCGGCTGCGCCTCTGCACGCCGACGCCCTGACGTCGTCGGCGTGCCGGCGCGGCTCGACGCCCACCCGTCACCGCGCCGTCGCGGCCCCGTCGCCGGGCCGACACGCGCCCTGCCTAGCGTCGCCGTGACACCAGGAGAGGAAGGGCACCGATGACCCTCACGCTGACGCTCGTCCGGCACGGGCGCACCCACTTCAACGCGCGGCGCATCCTGCAGGGCCGCTGCGACTCCCCGCTGACCCGCCCCGGCCGCGAGGGCGTCCGCACGACCGCGCGCCACCTCGCCGGCATGCCGTTCACCGCCGCGTGGGCGTCCCCGTCCGGGCGCGCCGTCACGACGGCCGTCGAGCTGCTGCGGCCCCACCCCGACGTCCGCCTGCGCACCGACCCCGACCTGCGCGAGTACCACTTCGGCGTCTACGAGCAGAAGCCCGAGTCGACGCTCGACGGCGTCGTCGCGTGGTCCGACCTCGTCACGGACGTCCTCGCGGGCACGCACCCCGGGCTGCCCGGCGGCGAGCACGCCGCGGACTTCATGGGTCGCACGCGCGCCGTCTTCGCCCGCATCGCCGCCGAGCACCCCGAGGGTCACGTGCTCGTCGTCGGGCACGGCCTCGCCCTCGGCGCGTACCTCGCCACGATCGACCCGGTCGGGCTGGTGCCGCTGCCGAACGCGTCCGTGTCCACGGTCGAGGTCACGCCCGACGGCACGGCGCGGATCACGCAGCTCGCGCTCGACGTCGCCGGTCAGGGCCACGTCGCCGCGCGCCCCATGACGCAGCCGACCCCGGTCCCGTCGGTCGCCTGAAGCCCCCGGCCGGGCGCACGACCCGGCCGTCGTGCAGCGACCCCGCACCCGCGTGCTGCACGGCGGCCGGGTCGACCCGGCCGGAACGGCGTCGGGCGTGGCGAACCGGCCGTCGTGCAGCGGATCCGCGGTGGCGTGCTGCGCGACGACCGGGTCGGCGGGTCGGGGGCGGGGGGTGGCTGGCCCCCGTGGCGGGTCGGGTGCTCCGTGCCGGCGGACGGTGGCAGCATCGGCGCGTGAGCGACGACGCGGTAGGGCCGCCCGAGACCGACGACGTGCTGGGACCCGGCTGGGTCGCCCGCACGCTGCCGCTGCGCCCGGACGCGCTGTCCCGCCGCGGCGCACCCGACCCGGTCGCGACGCTCGTCCACCGGCGCCCCGACGCCGACCACCCGCGCCCACGCACGGCGGTGCTCTACCTGCACGGGTTCGTCGACTACTTCTTCCACCCGCACGTCGCCGACGCCCTCGCCGGCGCCGGGTACGACCTGTGGGCCCTCGACCTGCGCGACTACGGCCGCTCGATCCGTCCCGGCCGGCCGGCGAACGAGATCACGGACCTGGCCACGTACGACGAGGAGATCGACACGGCGGTGGGCCTGCTGCGCGCGTCGCACGACCGGCTCGTCGTGATGGCGCACTCGACCGGCGGGCTCACGGCGGCGCTGTGGGCGCACGCCCGCCGCAGCCGCGGGCTCGTCGACGCGCTCGTCCTCAACTCCCCGTGGCTCGAGCTGCGCGGGAACACGTTCGAGCGCACCGCGCTGACGCAGGCGATCGACGTCGTCGGCCGGGTGGCGCCTCGCCTCGTCGTGTCGCGGACGGCACGGCACTACGGCGAGGCGCTGCACGCGGCGAGCGGCGGCGAGTGGGACTACGACCTCGCGTGGAAGCCGCACGGCTTCGACGTGCGCGCGGGGTTCGCGCGGACGGTCCGGCGCGGGCACGCGCGCGTGGCCCGCGGCCTGGCCGTCGACTGCCCGGTGCTCGTCCTCGCGTCCGACGCCGCCGGCCCCGACGACCGCTGGCACGACGCCCTGCTCAGCACCGACTCGGTGCTCGACCCCGCGCAGATCGCGGCCCGCGCGCCGCTGCTCGGGCCGGACGTGACGTTCGTGCAGGTGCCCGGCGGGGCGCACGACCTCGCGCTGTCGCCCGCACCCGCCCGCGAGCGCTACCTCGCGGAGGTCCGCCGGTTCCTCGACACCCGCGTCGGCACGCGGCCCGAGCAGGACGGGGACGCGTAGCGCGCGTCAGCCGTCCGCCGGGACCAGCGACGGCTCCTGCGGCTCCGACAGCGACAGCACCGCGCCCACGACCCCCGGGATCGCGCGCGTGCGTCGCTCGACCCGCGCGAGCACGTGCGCCGCGTCGTCCTCCGCGGGGTTGCCCGCCAGGTCCACGGCGCCGACGAGGAACACGCGCCGCGCGCCGACGAACTCGATGCGCAGGCTCGTCACTCGCACGACCTCCGGCATGTCGAGCAGGCGCCGCAGGGCCGCGTCGCGCAGCGCCGGGTCGACGGCCTCGCCGACGATGAAGCGCAGGTTGCGCACGATGAGGACGACGGCGACGACGCCGAGGAGGACGCCCACGAGGATCGACCCGACCGCGTCCGGCACCGGCGACCCGGTGACCTGGTGCGCCGCGATGCCCGCGGCGGCGATGAGGATGCCGACGAGCGCGGCGGCGTCCTCGAAGAAGACGGCGCGCACGGTCGGGTCGGACGTCCGCAGCACCTGCGCGAGCAGCCCGCGGTGGCGCCGGCGCGCGTCCGCGCGCGACTGCCGCCACGCCTGCGCGAACGACACGCCCTCGAGCACGAACGCGATCCCGAGCACCACGTACGCGACCGTGAACGACCCGGCCGGCTCCGGGTGGACGAGCTCCTGGATCCCGTGCGTCACCGACACGCCGGCGCCGACGCCGAACAGCCCGATCGCCGCGAACATCGCCCACACGTAGACCTCGCGGCCGTGCCCGAGGGGGTGGGTCGCGTCGGCGGCGCGCTCCCCGCGGCGGTGCGCGATCAGCAGCAGCACCTCGTTGCCTGCGTCGGCCCACGAGTGCGCGGCCTCGGCGAGCATGGACGCGGCGCCCGTGACGACGGCGGCGACCGACTTCGCGACGGCGATGAGCACGTTGGCGACGAGTGCCAGGACGACCGTGAGCAGGGACTCGCCGCCGCCGGCGTCGTCGTCGCCGGCGAGGCCGTCCCACGCGTCGGGCGGGGCGGCCGCGTCCGCGGCGGCGACGGACGGGGACGGGTGCTCGGAGGGCGGCGTCGCCGGGTGCCCCAGGGGCGGCGTCGCCGGGTGCCCCGGGGGCGGCGTCGCCGCCGTGGCACCGGGCGGCTCGGGCGGTCGGGTCATGGCTCTGGCGTAGCACCGCGGTGCGCCGCGCGCGCGGCGGGCGGTCGCGGGGACGTCGTGACCTGGGGACGCGTGATGCGGACGAGCGTCCGAGATGGTTGGCTGTGCCCCGCCCGGCGGCGGACCACCGGGTGCGGACGAGAGGACGGCGGGACCGATGACGGTGAACGACAGCCCCTGGCCGGCCGGCGTGCCGGCGTGGGCCGACATCACGGTGCCGGACCTCGACGCGGCGCAGCGCTTCTACGGCGGCCTGCTCGGGTGGGAGTTCACCGAGGGCCGGCCGGAGACGGGCGGGTACGTCACGGCGTCCGTCGACGGGCACCGCGTCGCGGGCCTGCTCCCCGCGTCCGACGGCCACGCGGGCGACCCCGCCGCGTGGTGCCTGTACCTGGCCGTCGACGACGTCACGCTCGGCACGGGCCACGCCGTCGCCGCCGGCGCGCAGCTGCTGGCCGGCCCGATGACCGTGCTGGGCCTCGGCGACATCGCCGTGCTCGCGGACCCCGCGGGCGCCGTCTTCGGCCTGTGGCAGTCCGGCACGCACACCGGCTGGGACGTCACCGACGTGCCCGGCGCGTTCGTGTGGGCGGAGCAGATGTCCCAGCACCCCGACGCGTCCCGCCGGTTCTACACCGAGCTCTTCGGGTACGAGCCGACCGACATGAGCGCCCCCGACTTCACGTACACGTCGCTCGCCGTGGGCGGGTCGCCGGCGGTCGGCGTCGGCGCGTACGGCGCGGGCGTCGGCGCGGACGTCCCCGCGGCGTGGACCTGGTACGTCGCGGTCGAGGACGCCGACGAGGCCGCGCGCCTGGTGCCGCAGGTGGGAGGCAGCGTCGTCAGCGGCCCCGAGGACACGCCGTACGGCCGTCTCGTGCTCGCCCAGGGCCCCGCGCGCGAGGTCGTCGCGCTGCTCGAGCAGGCGCCGGCGGACGTCCCGGCCTGACGCGCGGCCGGCGCGACGGCCGGCCGCCGGGCCCGGCACCGCCCCGTAGCCTGGTGCGATGCCCCCGGCCGAGGACGTGTTCACGCACCGCGCGTCGCGGCCCCACGAGCCGCTGCGCACCTTCCACCCGCGCCGCGCGGCGCTGGGCCGGGACCGGGTCGACGCGCTCGACCGGCTGTTCCCGCGGTGGGGCTTCTCCGTCGACGACGAGCGCGCCGCGCCGCCGCGCACGCCCGACGGGCTGCTCGACACCGCCGCCCTGTTCGGGCGCACGGCGCCGCTGGTCGTCGAGATCGGGTCCGGCATGGGCGACGCCACCGCGGCGATGGCCGCCGCCGACCCCGACCGTGACTGGCTCGCGGTCGAGGCGCACCTGCCGGGCGTCGCGGCGCTCCTCGTGCTCGTCGAGCGCGCGGGCCTGACCAACGTGCGCGTCGCGCACGGCGACGCGCTGCGGCTGCTGCGCGCGTCGGTCGCCCCCGGGTCCCTCGACGCGGTGCACGCGTTCTTCCCCGACCCGTGGCCCAAGGCCCGGCACCACAAGCGGCGGCTCGTGCAGCCGGAGCACGTCGCGCTCGTGCGGGACCGCCTGCGCGTGGGCGGCACGTTCCACGTCGCCACCGACTGGGCGGAGTACGCCGCGCAGGCCGCCGACGTGCTCGCCGCCGAGCCGGACCTCGCGGGCGGCGTCGTCCCGCGGCCCGCGCACCGGCCCGTCACGCGGTTCGAGCAGCGCGGGCTCGACCTCGGCCACGACGTCACCGACCTGATCGTGCGGCGGACCCGGTGAGGCTCCTGCTCGTGCCGGGCGTGACCCCGGACCGGTGGGCGCGCGTGTGGGCCGAGCGACTGCCGGACGAGCCGCTCGACGTGGTGCGCGGGACGCCCGCCGACGCGGCCGCCGCGGTGCTCGAGGGCCGGGTCGACGCCGCGGTGCTGCGCCTGCCGCCCGAGCCGGCCCCCGCCGCGCCCGCGCCCGGCCTGCCCGCCGTGACCCCCGCGACCCGTGACGGGTGGGCCGTCGTGCCGCTGTGGGAGGACCGGGCGGTCGTCGTCGTCCCGCGCGAGCACCTGTTCACGGTCGTCGACTCGGTCGACCTCGACGACCTGCGCGACGAGCCGCTGCTCGTCCCGGCGGACGACGTGCTCGGCGCGGAGGCCGCCATCGGGTCCGACCAGGTCACCGAGGTCCCCGACACCGCCACGGCGCTCGACCTCGTCGCGTCCGGCGCGGGCGTCGTGGTGCTCCCCCACGCACTCGCGCGCGAGCACGGCGACAAGCGGTTCGCGGTGCGCGACGTGCCCGGCGTGCCGGGCTCACGCGTGGCCCTCGTCTGGCACCGCGACGCCGAGCACCCGCTCGTGCAGGAGCTCGTCGGCATCGTCCGCGGGCGCACGGCGGGCAGCTCGCGCGGGGAGGGTGCGACGGGAGGTGACGGCGCCGGGCGCGAGGGCGCCCCTGCGCCGGCGGCCGGACGTGCGGGCGGGTCGGACGGTCGTGCGCGTGGCCGCAGCGGCGCGGCGGGTGGCCGCGGTGGCGTGACAGGTGGCCGCGGCGGCGCGCCGGGTGCTCGCGGCGGCACCGGCGGAGGCCGCGGCGGCTCGGGTCGCGGCGGCTCGGGTCGCGGCGGCACGGGCGCGCGGGGCCGCCCGCGCTGACCCGCCGGCCCGGGGCGCGAGCCTTTCGCCCGGCGCCCGAGCGCGGTGCGCATCTCGATCGCCCAGCCACGACGCGCGGACGCCCACGATCCGCGTCCTCACCGGAGGCGGAATACTCCGTGACCGATCACTCCTGATCGGGGATCGTGCTAAGTCAGCAACAGGACGTCACGCACCGACACGCTCGTGCCGACTCGCACGACGAGCTCCCCACTCAGCTCCTGGTACGTCGACCAGACGTGAAGTCGGACGCCGCCACCGTCCTTCCGGACCGATACTTTCGATGCGGTCTCGCGCTCGAGCACGAGGCGCTCCTGGCCGCCGTCGGACCATCGGATGCTCGTCGATCCGGCGATCTCGTCCCACGTCAGCGTCACACGGCTGCCGTCATCGGCCCACGCCGTCACGGAGACCACTCCCAACTCCTCAGACGGCTCGATCGTCACGTCGAGATCACGGAGATCGTCGAGGTGAGGTACCTCGAGCTGAGCACTCATCAGGATTCCCCCGTCGTCTTGAGATGCGGGTGTCCTCGCTCCAGGAGGCTGCGCACGTCCTCGAGCTCCCGTTGTGCGCTGCTGCGAATCGCGCCGCTCGTCCCGGCCGCGATGCGGGCGAGATAGGAAGCGGCGCGCTCGGCTGCCGCGGGACTCCCCGCGGCGCTCACGGAGATCAGATGGATCACCTGCGCCGTCTCGTCCTCCGTCCCCAGCTCGATGACGGCCGCCACGACGGGAATCGACGTCTCCACCAATCGCCGGGTCTCCACAGCCGCAGCCGTCGACACCACGAGGCTGGAACCTGCGACCTGCGTCAGCAGCGACAGCGCTGCCGGCCGGGTGGCCGGGCTCATGCGTGGTAGCGCCGCGACCAGGGCGCTCACGACGCCCGACGCGGCGTCAGAGAGCCCTCCGCTGACCGGTGCGACGCCGGACTCGATCACGATCGCGAGCTCCGCTGCCCGGTCCGGGTCGGTGGTCGACGTCAGCTCGTCGAGACGGCGGGCGTCGTCCGGACCGAGCAGGCCGGAATTGCAGAGATGGTCGAGTTCCCACGTCATGAGCGTCCCATCAGGTCGGACTCGAACTGCGTTGCAGGATAGAGACAAGCGCCTCTGCCGGCCTCACCCAGGTCGGAGCCGGGAAACGACGACTCGCTCTTCGGCCGGTTCACCTTCGTCAACCCCGAGGATGGACCTGCCCCAGCCCAGCAGCAGGTCGAGCCGTGCGGGAACCGGGTCCGCTCGGCCGCCAGGACGCGTCTCCCGACGTCCCCGGGTGGCACGATCGGCGCGTGGAGGCCCTCACGCTGTCGGACGACTGGTGGGCACGCGACGACCCGGAGCAACCCGCGGAGGACAACTTCGCGGTAGTGCTTCGAGAGATCCAGTCGGAGCTGGGCCCCGACCATGAGCTGTTCGGCCAGGTCGTGCGGGTGGAGGCGCGCTACGGACCCTCTGATGACGTCGTCGTCAGCCTGACCGACGGCACGTTCGCACTCGTCCACCCGACGTGGAGGGGAGCCGTGGAAGCGCCCCCGTGGCCGAGATCGACCCGCCTGGGAGATGCGGTCGAGGCTGCTCGGGCGCTCGACGACTGGGAGCGATGGCGCTGACCGGGGGGACGGCAGCTCCGCAGCCAGGCGATGATCGCTGCGAGGCCGGCGCCGCCGCGACAGTGGTGGCGAGCTTGTCGTAGCGGGCGGCGAGTCCGCGCGAGAACCCGGCGGGGGAGTTGGAGGAGCGCTCGACGACGTCGCGGCCGCGGTAGGCGTCGACGTCCCAGGTGACGGGTCGCCCTCCGCCTCAGCCCGCCATGTGCGCTCTCCTTGCTGGTCGCGGCTTCGGGCTGACCGCGACGATAGCGGGTCGTCTTGCCGCTCCCGCCGTACGCGTACGTGCGCGTCGCCGCGCCGGCCGCACCTGTGCGGGTCACCGTCTGCACGGCATGCGGGCGGGCGACCCGCGCCGATGGAGCACGCGGAGGTGTTGGTCGTGTCGCCGGAGGTGTGCACCACCTCCGTGATGTGGTTGCCGAGGGCGTGACACGAGTGCGGTGGAGAACGCCGCACGCGGAGGCGGTCCGCGCGGGCCGGCGGGGCCTGTGGAGGACGCGCACGCGCTCCCGACGTCCTCCCCTACCGTCACCGCCGTCGGAGCAGGGGCTCACGACGGCCGCGCGGGGCCGACCCGCGTCTGCCCGGAGGACGGCACCATGGCGAACATCGACGTGACCTACCAGGAGATGCGGGACGCGGCGACGCGGCTGACCGCCGGCGAGGACGAGATCACGACGCGGCTGGCCGAGCTGCGGTCGTTCATCGAGTCGCTCATCTCGTCCGGGTTCGTGACGGACCAGGCGTCGGTTGCGTTCGGCGAGACGTACCGCCAGTTCACCCAGGGCGCGACCGAGACCGTGTCGGCGCTGACGAGCCTCGGCCAGTACCTCACCGCCGCGGCGACGACGCTCGAGGACGCGGACGCGCAGCTCGCCGCGGGCCTGCGCTGACGCCCCGCGCCCGGCCGTGACGACCACCCTCCGCACGCCGGCGGCGCGCTGACGTGCGCACCCGCCTGCTGCTCCGCCGGCCCGACGGCACGACCGACGCCGTCGTGGTCGGTGCCGACGCCGTGACGACCGTCGGCGACGTCTCGGACACGCTCGTCCGCGCGGACCCCCGGCTCGGCGGTCCGCCCGGCGAGGTGCGCCTCGAGGTCGTCGACGTCGGCGGCACGGACGTGCGGCCGCTCCCCCGGTCGGCGTCGCTCGTGGACGCGGGGCTGCGGCCGGGCTCGACGGTGTCGGTCGTGCCGGTGGTCCCCGGGCCGGCCGGGCCCGGGGACGACGTCGCCGAGGCGGCCGCTCGGCTGGTCGTCCTCGGCGGTCCCGACGCGGGACTCGAGGTGCTGCTGCCGGCGGGGGTGTCGGTCGTCGGCCGCGGGCGCGCCGCGACCGTGCGCCTGCACGACCGCCGGGTGTCCGCGCGGCACGCGCGCGTGGTCGTCACCGACCGCGTCGAGGTCGTCGACCACGGATCCGCGAGCGGCGTGCTGGTCGACGGCGGGCTCGTCGCGCGCGCCGCCCTCGAGGCGGACGACGTCGTGCGGATCGGTGACACCACGCTGCGCGTCGAGCGGCTGCGCGGCGCGACGACCACCGGCCACGGCGGCGCGGTCGTGGCGTTCAACCGGCCGCCGCTGGTCGTGCCGCGGTACGCCGAGCGCGACGTCGAGGCGCCGGTGCCGCCGGACCGCGTGCGGCCGCAGCGCTTCCCGTGGCTCGCGGCGCTCGCGCCGGCGCTGCTCGGCCTCGCCCTGTTCGCGGTGACGCGCAGCCCGCTCACGCTGGCGTTCGTCGCGCTCAGCCCGCTGCTGCTCGTGGCGTCGTGGTGGGACCGTCGCACCGGCGAGCGCGCCCGCGTGCGCGGCCAGGCGGAGGCGTTCCGCGCCGACCTCGCCCGCGTCGTCGCGCAGGTGCGCGCCGACCACGCCGAGGAGGTCGCCGCGCGGCTGCGCGAGCACCCCTCGACGGGCGAGGCGGTCGGGGCGGCGTTCGCGCTCGGCCCGCTGCTGTGGTGCCGGCGGCCCGCGGACGACGAGTTCCTCGCGGTCCGGCTGGGCACGGGGAGCGCGCCGTCGCGCACCACGGTGCGCCTGCCGCCGCGCGGGCAGGCGGACGGGGCGCTGCGCGCGGAGCTCGAGGAGGCCGCCGCCGGGCTGGCCGACGTGCACGGCGTGCCGCTCGTGGTGCGCCTGCGGGACGTCGGGGGCATCGGCGCCGCCGGTCCGCCGCAGCACGCGGCGGCGGTCGCCCGCGGGCTGGTCGCCCAGCTCGTGTGCCTGCACTCGCCGGCCGAGCTCGTCGTCACGGCCGTCGCGTCGGCGCGCCGGGCGCGCGCGTGGGAGTGGCTGACGTGGCTGCCGCACACGGCGAGCCCGCACAGCCCGCTCGACGCCCACCTCGGCGACAACCCGGCCACGTGCGGCGCGGTCGTCGCGGGGCTGGAGGAGCTGGTCGCGGCGCGCGCCGGCCGGGGCCGCGCCGCGGGCCCGCACCCCGCCGTGGTGCTCGTCGTCGAGGACGACGCGCCCGTCGAGCGCGGACGGCTCGTGCGGCTCGCCGAGGACGGCCCGGCCGTCGGCGTGCACGTCGTCTGGTGCGCGCCGTCGCCCGCGCGGCTGCCCGCCGCGTGCCGCGCGTTCCTGCTCTGCGGCGACACCGGTGTCCGCGCCGGCGTCGTCGACGAGCGCACCTGGCACCACGTCACCGTCGAGCCGGTCAACGACGGGACCACCGCCGCGCTCGGGCTGCACCTCGCCGGCGTGGTCGACGCGGGCGCCCCGGTCGAGGACGAGAGCGACCTGCCGCGCACGGTCGGCTACCTCGCCCTCGCGGGGCACGAGGTCGCCGACGACCCCGCGGCCGTCGTGGAGCGCTGGCGCGAGACGGGGTCGCTCGTCGAGCGCGGACCGGCGGCGCCGCTCGACCCGCAGGCGCCGCGCGACCTCGAACCGCCGCGCGCGTCGCGGCGCGCGGACGCGACGCTGCGCGCGGTGGTCGGGCAGGGCGTCGGCGGGGAGCTGGTGCTGGACCTGCGCCGCCAGGGACCGCACGCGCTGGTCGCTGGCACGACCGGCTCCGGCAAGAGCGAGTTCCTGCAGACGTGGGTGCTCGCGATGGCCACGGCGCACAGCCCCGACCGCGTGACGTTCCTGCTCGTCGACTACAAGGGCGGCGCCGCGTTCGCGGACTGCGTCGACCTGCCGCACTGCGTCGGTCTCGTCACGGACCTCACCCCGCACCTGGTCCGGCGCGCCCTGACGTCGCTGCGGGCGGAGCTGCGCCGGCGCGAGCAGCTGCTGCACCGGGTGGGCGCCAAGGACCTCCTCACGCTGGAACGCACCGGCCACCCGGACACCCCGCCGGCGCTCGTGATCGTCGTCGACGAGTTCGCGGCACTCGTCGCCGAGGTGCCCGAGTTCGTGGCGGGCGTCGTCGACGTCGCGCAGCGCGGCCGCTCCCTCGGCCTGCACCTCGTGCTCGCGACGCAGCGGCCCGCCGGCGTCATCACCGAGAACCTGCGCGCGAACACCACGCTGCGCATCGCCCTGCGCACGGCGGACGAGCAGGACTCGACCGACGTGCTCGGGTCCCCGGTGTCGGCGCACGTCGACCCGGGCGTACCGGGCCGCGGCGCCGTGCGGACGGGGCCCGGGCGGCTCGCGCTGTTCCAGGCGGCGTACGCCGGCGGCCGCTCCGCCGCCGGGTCCACCGGGACCGTCGAGGTCGAGTCGCTCGCGTTCGGGCCCGGCGAGCCGTGGCTCGCGCCGGTGTCGCCCGCCGACGCGGCCGCCGAGGACGGCCCCACCGACATCGCCCGGGTCGTGCGCACCGTCGCGCGCGCCGCCGACCTGGCCGGCGTGCGACCGCCCCGCCGGCCCTGGCTGCCCGAGCTGACCGCGGTGCACGACCTGGCGGACCTGCCCGTCACCGACGACACCGCGCTGCCGCTCGGCGTCCTCGACCGGCCGGACGAGCAGCGCCAGGTCCCGTACGCGTACCGGCCCGACGACGGCGCGCTCGTGCTGCACGGCACGGGCGGCGCGGGCACGTCCACGGCGCTGCGCACGCTCGCCGTCGGCGCCGGGCGCGCCACCGCCGCCGGGTTCCCCGTGCACGTGTACGGCCTGGACCTCGGCGCCGGCGGCCTCGCCATGCTCGCGCCGCTGCCGCACGTCGGCGCGGTCGTGGACGGCGCCGACACCGAGCGCGTCACGCGCCTCGTGCGCACCCTCCTCGCGACGGTCGAGGAGCGCACCGCCCGGTACGCGCAGGCGCGCGCGGGCACCCTCACGCAGTACCGCGCGCTGACCGGCCGGGCGGACGAGCCGCGCGTGCTGCTGCTCGTCGACGGGCTCGGTGCGTTCCGCGACGCCTGGGAGTCCGAGCCCGGGCGCGCCGCGACGTTCGCCGCGTTCCGGCGCGTCGTCGCCGAGGGACGCCCGCTCGGCGTGCACGTGGTGATGGCGGCCGAGCGGCCGGGGGCGCTGCCGACCGCGCTCGCGGGCAGCGTGCCGTGCCGCGTGGTGCTGCGGCAGGCGGACGCCGCCGCGTACGGCCTGCTCGGCGTGCCGGCCGACGTCCTCACGCCCGCGTCACCGCCCGGCCGCGCCGTGCCCGTCGGCACGGGGCACGAGCTGCAGGTCGCCGTGCCCGGCGGGACGACCGACCCGGCGGAGCAGTCCGCCGAGGTGGAGCGGCTCGCGGCCCACCTGCGCGCGGCGGGCGTCACCCCGGCGCCGCCCGTGCGGCGGCTGCCCGTGCACGTGACCCTCTCGAGCCTGCCGACGGCCGTGGACGGTCGGCCGGTGCTCGGCGTCGCCGACGACACGCTCGCGCCCGTCGGCGTCGAGCCGCGCGGCACGTTCCTCGTCGCCGGCCTGCCGGGCAGCGGGCGGTCCACCGTGCTCACCGCGCTCGCGACGTCGCTGCGCCGGTTCGCGCCCGACGCACCGCTCTACTACGTGGGCTCCCGCCGCTCGGCGGTCCGGTCGGCGCCCGTGTGGACGGAGACCGCCGTGACGCCGGAGGAGGCAGCGGCGCTGGCCCGGCGCCTGCTGCCGGACCTGCGGCAGCCGGCCGACGGCCGGATGGGCGTGGTGCTGGTGGTCGAGTCGCTAGCCGACCTGCTCGGCGGTCCCGCCGAGCAGCCCCTCACCGAGGCCGTGCGGGCCGCGCGCCGCCACGACCACCTCGTCGTCGCCGAGTCGGAGACCTCGACGTGGGGCTCGGCGTGGCCGCTCGTCGCCGAGATCCGCGGTGCGCGGCGCGGGCTGGTGCTGCAGCCCGACCACGTCGACGGCGACACGCTCTTCCGGACGCCGTTCCCGCGGATGTCCCGCGCGGAGTTCCCGCCGGGGCGGGGCGTCGTCGTCGAGTCGGGTCGCCTGCGGCGCGTGCAGGTGCCGGTCGCCGACGCCGACGCGTGGCCGGGCCGGGTGTCGCGCCCGGCAGCCGCGTCGGCGACCGCGTGAGGAGGAGGGGTACGTTTCCACGACCGGCCCCCGACGCGCCGACGCCCGGCGGGCCACCGCTGCGGGTGGCCGACCGGGCGCCGGACGAGATGGTGCGAGGTGGTGCGGGAGGTCAGACGGCCGTCAGGCGACGACGCGTGAGCATCAGCGCACCGCCGGCCGCGACGAGGACGGCCACGGCGAGGCCGCCCGCGCGGGGGTCCACACCGGTGACAGCCAGGGCGCCCGTGCCGCCGGCGGCGAGGACCTCGACGTACTGCCAGCCGAGGAGGGTGCCGTCCGCGCGGTACAGCGCGACGCGGTGCGTGCCCGCGGCGACCGACGCGGGGACCGTCAGACGCAGCGTGCCGTCGGCGGCCACCGTCGCCACGCCGAGGTCGGTGGGCACCGAGAACAGGTAGCCGTGCAGCGCCGCGCCGGCCGGCAGGCCCGACAGGACCAGCGTGCCGCCCGCGCCGACCGTCGCCGGCGCGGTGAAGCCACCCTTGGTGGCGGGGGTCAGCTCGTCCGCGACCGGGCAGGTGCCCGAGAACGCGTTGACGGTGACGGCGCGGTAGAGGAGGTCGAAGTCGTCGAACTGCTCCCACTCGCCCACCGAGCTGAACTGCGCGTCGATCGGGAACGCGAAGACGTGGTAAACACCCGGTGACACGGCGACGTCACCGCGGGTGCCGGCCTCGCCCACCTCGACGACGTCCTCCTCGCTCAGGGCGAACAGCGAGTCCGTCGTGGCGATGAGCCACTCGGTGCGCGCGCCCGGCTCGATGACGATGCGGCCCGTCGAGCCGGCGGTCAGGCCGGTGCACGTGGGCTGCACGACGGTGAGCGCCGGGGCCGGCACGACGGCCGGCGACGGCTCGTCGGTCGGCTCCGGGGTGGGCTCGTCGGTCGGCTCCGCCGTGGGCTCGTCCGTGGGCTCCACGGTCGGCTCGTCCGTCGGCTCCGCCGTGGGCTCGTCCGTCGGCTCCGCCGTGGGCTCGTCGGTCGGCTCGGCCGTCGGCTCGTCGGTCGGCGTCGACGTGGGCTCGTCGGTCGGCTCGACCGTCGGCGACGCCGTCGGGGACGGGACGACGTCGGCCTGCGCGGCGACCGCGCCGCTCGTCAGCAGGAGGGCGGAGAGCGCGACGGCGGCAGCCGCCCGCCGCAGGGGCGTGGGGGACACGGGTACTCCTTCACAGGCCGCGCTCGGCGACGACGCGGCGGGATCGCGGGACGTGCGCTCCGGAGGCTAGGGCCGGCACACCCCGGCGGGCACCCACCACGAAACCGCCGCAACAGGACCCCGGGGGCGAACCGGACCGCGCAGACGGGTGAAGTTGCGCCGCGGCCCGCCCCCCCCCCCCGGAGCGGGGCGGA
>NZ_JBHUZW010000082.1:0-17517 GCF_042667215.1 Cellulomonas sp. NPDC057328
CAGGGGCGCGGGTCCGTTGACCCGCGCCCTCCGCGCACCTACCGTCGCGCCATGACGGAGGGCGACGGCACGGACGGCACGGAGGGCACCGACGGCCCGCACGCGGCACCGGGGCCGCCCGCGGCCGGCTCGGAGGTCGAGACGCTCCTCGGCGCGCTGGAGCGGCAGCGCGCCACCTTCGCGTGGAAGGTCGGCGGGCTCGACGCCACCGCGCTCGGTGCCCGGACGGCCGCGTCGACGGTGACGCTCGGGGCCCTCGTCAAGCACCTGGCGTGGGTGGAGGAGCTGAAGTTCACCACCATGCTGCACGGCCGCGCGCCGACGCCGCCGTGGGACACGGTGGACTGCGAGGGCGACCCGGACTGGCCGTGGCACTCCGCCGCCCACGACGCGCCGGACGAGCTCTACGCGACGTGGCGCGGGTCCGTGGTGCGGGCGCGCGCCGCGGTCGCGGAGGCGCTCGCGGACGGCGGCCTCGACCGGCGCGTGCGGTGGGGCTACGAGGGCGACGAGGCGCCGACCCTGCGGCGGCTGCTCGTCGACGTGCTCGAGGAGTACGCGCGGCACGTGGGCCACGCCGACCTGCTGCGCGAGGCGGTCGACGGCGCGGTCGGCGAGGACCCGCCGGGCGTCGTCGACCCGTACCCGCCGGCCTGACGCCGGCTCAGGCGGGCACCAGGCCGCGGAACGCCGCGAGCCGCGCGTGCTCGTCGTCGACGGCGCGCCGCGTCGCCGCGGCCCAGGTCCGCCACGGCTCCACCTCCAGCGCGAGGCGGCGTCCGCGCGCGCGGGGACGCCACGTGCCGACGACCTCGCCGTCGCGCAGGACGGCGCCCGGGCGCCCCAGCGTCGGCCACAGCGCGGCGCGGTGCGCGGCGTCCGGGACGAGGAGGTCGCGGTCGCGGGCCTGGAGGAACAGGTCGAACGGGCCGAGCAGGCGGACGACCGGGTCCGCGGGCGGCTCCTCCGCGGCGTCGAGCGCGTCGGCGTCCGCGGCGAGGACGCTGCGCACGTCGCCGTCGACGTCGACCTCCACCACGTCGTCCGGCCAGCGGGCCCGGACGTCGGCGACGGCGGCGTCCAGCGACGCGGCGACGAGGCGCGGCGTCGCGGGGCCGAGCAGGTGCAGCGTGGTCCGCACCAGGTCGTGCCGACCGCCGGGCGGGGGCACGTCGGTCCGGGCGACCGCGTCCTCGGGCCACCCCGGGACGCGCCGCAGGACCGGGGGAGACGTGCCGGGCTCGAGCTCCAGGCCGGCGTGCAGCGCGGCCAGCCGGAACGTCTGCTCGTACATGTGGGTGGTCCCGCACGGCCGGCACCAGCGCAGGTAGGGATCCGGCAGGCGTCCGGTCATCGCGGTGGAGACCTCGCCCTTGGTCAGCGGCTGCGTGACGACGTCGCGCATGCGGCGCGCCGCGGTGGCCAGCGCGTCGCGCGGGTCGAGGCCGGCCGCCCGCAGCGGGCGCGCGGCGTCGAACACGCGCGTCGCGGCGTCGGCGGAGGACCACGGCCGCAGGGCGCGCTCCACGGCGGGCAGGTCGTCGCGGCGGTAGGCGTGCGGCGCGCCGCGCACGGTCCACGCCAGCGCGAGGGCGTCCGGCCAGGCGCCGCGGCGGACGTCGAGGCCCCGCAGCGCGAGGGCCCACAGGGCGCCGTCCGGCCCCGTGTCCTGCACACCGGCGTCGAGCACCGCCACGTCGCCGGGGCCGGCCGCCGCGCCCGGTGCCCGGTCGAGCTGCTGCACCCGCACGCGGTGACGCAGCACGGCGGAGCGGGAGGCGCGGCGGGCTCGGGCGGCCATGGGGCGATCGTGCCACCGCCTCCCGGGACCACGCGCGTCCGTGGCGTCGGGGGCCCCGCGGGCGGCGGCCGTCCTCAGGCCGGTGGCGGTCCGAGCAGCCCGGGACCTGCCGCCCGCAGCGCCGCGACGTAGCGCGCGTCGCGCTCGTCGGCCGGCCACGGCAGGAGACCGTCGAGCTCCAGGCTCACCCAGCCGTGCGCGAGGGCCCACACGTGCGTGGCGCCACGCACCGCGTCGTCGGCGCCGGCCGCCGCGGGGTACGCGCCGGCGGCCGCGCCCGAGCGCAGCGCGTCCTGGACGGCGTCGTGCAGGACGCGGAAGGTGGGCGCCGCGGTGACCGGCGCGCTGCCGGGGTGGCTCGCGCCGACGCCCGCCCGGGCGAACATGACGCGGTAGGTGTGCGGCTCGGCGAGGGCGAAGCCGCGGTAGGCGACGCCGAGCGCGAGCAGGTCGCGGTCGGGGTCGCCCGTGCGGGCTGCGGCGCGCAGGTGCGCCGCGAACCGGTCCGCCGCGCGGTCGCCGACGGCCCGCAGCAGGGCCTCGCGGCTGCCGAACAGGGCGTACACCGCGCTCGACGAGGTGCCCGCCCGGGTCGCGACGTCGCGCACGGTGAGCGCCGCCGGGCCGGCCTCCGCGACGACGCGCGTGGACTCGGCGAGCAGTCGGTCGCGCAGGGCGTCGTCGTGGACGCGGGGCCGGGGCACGGGGAGAGCGTACGTCTTGACGCAGAGTTCTGCGACGATGTTCCATAACACCGTTACCAAACTGGAGGCCGCCATGCTGGAGCTCACCGAGGCCGCGCGCACCACCGCAGGCGTCGTCGCCCTCACCGTCGTCGCCATCGAGTCGGGGGGCTGGTTCCTGCTCCGCGTCGTCACGGGTCGCGCGCCCGCGACCGACTTCCAGCGCGCGTTCTTCCGCGCCGGGCACGCGCACGCGGGCGTCCTCGTCACCCTCGGCCTGGTGTGCCTGCTGCTCGGTGAGGCCACGTCCCTGTCGGGCGGGTGGCGCTGGCTCGCCCAGACGGGCGTGCTCGTGGCCGCGGTCCTGCTGCCCGCCGGCTTCTTCCTCTCCGCCGCCGGGGCCGGCCGCACGCGCCCCAACCGGCTGGTCGTGCTGCTGCCGCTCGGCGCGCTCGCGCTCGCGGGCGGGGTCGTCACCCTCGGCGTCGGGCTGCTGCACGGGTGACGCGACGGCCGTCGGCACCGCCGGTGGTGCGGGGGGCGACGAGCTCGGCGGGCGACACGGTGCCCGGCAGCCGGGGGAGCATGGCCCGGGCGGCTACCGTGAGGACCATGGCGACCCGTACGACCCCGACCCCCGCGCGCTCGACGCGCGCCGGCGGCTCGACGTCGTCGCGGGGCACCACGCGCGGCGGCTCGACGCGACCCGCCGGTCGTGCACCGGCCCCGCCGCGACAGCCCGCCCTCCCGCTGCGCATCGTGCGCGGCATCTGGATGGGCGGTGCGCACCTCGTGGGCGGCACCGCCCGGCGCATCGGCCGCGGCGCGCGCGACCTCGACCCCGCCCACCGCCGCGACGGCGTCGCGTTCACGCTGCTCGCGCTCGCCGTCGTCGTGGCGGCGCGCGAGTGGTGGGACCTGTCCGGCACGGCCGGGGACGTCGTGCACAACGTCGTGGCCGGCACGTTCGGGGTCGTCGGCGTCGTCGTGCCGGTCGTGCTGCTCGGCGTCGCGGTGCGGCTCATGCGCCACCCCGAGCGGGCGCAGGCCAACTCGCGCATCGGCATCGGCCTCACCGCGATCACGGTCGCCGTCTGCTCGATCGTGCACATCGCGCACGGGCGCCCCGGCACCGACGACATGGCGGCGCTCCGCGACGCCGGGGGCGTCGTCGGCTTCGGCGTCGGCACGCCGCTCGCGACGCTGCTCACGCCGGTGGTCGCGGGCCTGCTGCTGGGCATCCTCGCGTTCTTCGGCGTCCTCGTGGTCACGGCGACGCCGGTCCACCAGATCGGCCCGCGGCTGGCCGCGCTGTACCGGCGCCTCACCGGCCAGCCCGACGAGCCCGTCGCGCCCGACGAGGACGACGACGCGCCGCTCGTCATCGAGGCGCTGCACAGCGCGCGCCCCGAGCCGGTCGAGAAGCCGCGGCGCAAGCCCCGCCTGCTCACGCGCAAGCCCCGCGCGCAGGAGCCCCCGGAGCCCGACGACGACCGCCTCGACGAGTACGTCGGCGACGAGGCGTTCGAGCGCGCGGCCGTCGTCGACCGCACCGTGGGCGCGGCCGCGCCGGACGACCTCGACGACGCCCCGACGGCGCGCATGGACCCGGCGCCCCCGACGGCGCCCACCGCGGCCGTCGCCGCCGTCGGCACCGACGTCGGGACGGAGCTCGCGGCCCCGCGCCCCACGGGCGTGCCGCGCGGCGAGCAGCCGATGCTCGAGGGCGACGTCGTCTACGTCCTGCCCACCGAGGACGCGCTCGCCAAGGGCGCGCCGCACAAGGTGCGCTCGGCGGCGAACGACCGGGTCGTCGACTCGCTCACGAACGTGCTCGAGCAGTTCCAGATCGACGCGCAGGTCACCGGCTTCACGCGCGGCCCGACCGTCACGCGGTACGAGGTCGAGCTCGGGCAGGGCGTCAAGGTCGAGCGCGTGACGGCGCTGAGCAAGAACATCGCGTACGCGGTCGCGAGCGCGGACGTGCGCATCCTGTCGCCGATCCCCGGCAAGTCGGCGATCGGCATCGAGATCCCCAACACCGACCGCGAGACCGTCGCGCTCGGCGACGTGCTGCGCTCGAGCGCCGCCAAGCGCACCGAGCACCCGATGGTCATCGGCGTCGGCAAGGACGTCGAGGGCGGGTACGTCGTCGCGAACCTCGCGAAGATGCCGCACCTGCTCGTCGCCGGCGCCACCGGCGCGGGCAAGTCGTCGTTCGTGAACTCGATGATCGTGTCGATCCTCATGCGGTCCACGCCCGACGAGGTCCGGATGATCCTCGTCGACCCGAAGCGCGTCGAGCTGACCCTGTACGAGGGCATCCCGCACCTCATCACGCCGATCATCACGAACCCCAAGAAGGCCGCCGAGGCCCTCGAGTGGGTGGTGAAGGAGATGGAGGCGCGGTACGACGACCTCGCGATGTTCGGGTACAAGCACATCGACGACTTCAACGCCGCCGTCCGCATCGGCAAGGTCAAGCCGCTGCCCGGCTCCGAGCGCAAGATCGCGACGTACCCGTACCTGCTCGTGATCGTCGACGAGCTCGCCGACCTCATGATGGTCGCGCCGCGCGACGTCGAGGCGTCGATCCAGCGCATCACGCAGCTCGCGCGCGCCGCCGGCATCCACCTCGTGCTCGCGACGCAGCGCCCGTCGGTCGACGTCGTCACCGGCCTCATCAAGGCGAACGTGCCGTCCCGGCTCGCGTTCGCGACGAGCTCGCTCACCGACTCCCGCGTCGTGCTCGACCAGCCGGGCGCCGAGAAGCTCATCGGCCAGGGTGACGCGCTCTTCCTCCCCATGGGTGCGGCCAAGCCGATGCGTACGCAGGGTGCGTGGGTCTCCGAGTCGGAGATCCACGCGGTCGTCGAGCACGTCAAGGGCCAGCTCAAGCCGGTGTACCGCGAGGACGTCACGGTGCAGGCCGCCAAGAAGCAGGTCGACGACGACATCGGCGACGACCTCGACCTGCTGCTGCAGGCGGCGGAGCTCGTCGTGACGACGCAGTTCGGGTCGACGTCGATGCTGCAGCGCAAGCTGCGCGTCGGGTTCGCCAAGGCGGGCCGGCTCATGGACCTGCTCGAGTCCCGCGAGATCGTCGGGCCCTCCGAGGGCTCGAAGGCGCGCGAGGTGCTCGTGCAGCCGGACGACCTGCCGGGCACGCTCGCGCTGCTGCGCGGCGACCCGGGCGGCGGCGACGCGGACGTGCCGGACGACCTCGAGGAGGACGACGCCGGGCACGGGCCCGGCGCCGACTGACCCGGCGTGGGCACCGGGTCCGTGGCGCCCCTCGGCGTCGTGAGCACGGTCATCGCGGCCGTCGCGGTGGCCGCGCTCGTCGCCGTCCTCGTCCTGCTGCACCGGGAGCGGACGCAGCGCCGGCGCGCGACCGGGCTGCTGGGCACCGCCCAGGAGCTGCGCCGCCGGTACGACGCGCTGCAGACCGTGACGCGCGAGGGCGTGCTCGTGCAGTCGGCCGACGGCCGGGTGCTGGACCTGTCGGACCGCGCGGCCGCCATCCTCGGGGTGGGGCGCGCCGACGCGGTGGGTCGGCGCGTCGCCGAGCTGCCGCTCGCGCTCGTCGACGAGCGCGGCCTGGCCGTCAGCCCCGTGTCCGCGCTGGGCCTGCGCGGCGAGGACGCCGAGCCGCTCGTCGTCGGCGTCGTGCGGCCCGGGCACGACGAGCGCCCGCGCCTCGTGCGCGTCGCGGCGCAGCTCGTCGCCGAGGGCGCGGGCGCGCCGCCGACGGTCCTGACCACGCTCGTCGACGTCACGGTGCGCCGCGAGGTCGAGGTGGCCCTGTCGCGCAGCGAGACCCAGTTCCGCGTCGCGATGGAGAACGCGCCGATCGGCATGGCGCTCGTCGACCTCGACTGGCGCGTCACCGAGGCCAACGTCGCGCTGGCCGAGCTGCTCGGCACGCACGCGGCCGCCCTGCGCGGGTACCGCGTCGACGAGCTCACGGCGCCGGAGGACCGCGCCGCGCAGCGTCAGCAGCTCGACCGGCTGCTCGGCGGAGAGCAGCACCGGTTCTCGCTCGAGATGCGCTGCCGGCGCGCGGACGGGCACCTCGTGTGGGTGGTCCTCGACGCGGCGCTCGTGCGCGAGCCCGACGGCCGCCCCGACCACGTCGTGGTGCAGGTGCGCGACGCCACGGAGTCGCGCCTGCAGGCCGAGATGCTCACCCACCGGGCCATGCACGACCCGCTCACCGGGCTCGCCAACCGCACGCTGCTGCAGGAGGTGCTGCAGGCGGCGCTCGAGCAGCCCGGCGCCGTCGACCGGACGGCCGTGCTGGCGTGCGACCTCGACGGGTTCAAGGAGATCAACGACCGGTACGGGCACGCGACGGGCGACGAGCTGCTCGTGCACGTCGCCGGCGTGCTCCGCGCAGCGACGGGGACGAGCGGCACGGTGGCACGCCTCGGCGGCGACGAGTTCGTCGTGGTCGTGCAGGAGCAGGACGCCGCGAAGGCGGTCTTCGAGGTCGCGAACCAGATCCACGCCGGCCTGCGCGAGCCGCTCCGTGTGGGGCGGCGTCGCACGCCGGTCGCCGCGAGCGTGGGCGTCGCGCTGGCCGACGTCGCGCTGGTCGAGGCGGGCGCGCCGACGCTGCTGGCCGCCGCGGACACCGCGCTGTACCGCGCGAAGGCGTCCGGGCGCGGCCGCACCGAGGTGTACGACCCGTCGATGGGCCTGTCGACCGCCACGACGCTGCACCGCGAGCTGGTCCGGGCGGTCGAGGAGGACCAGCTCGTCGTCCACTACCAGCCGATCGTCGACCTGTCCGACGGGCACGTCGTCGGGTACGAGGCGCTGGTGCGCTGGCAGCACCCCTACCGCGGGCTCCTGCTGCCCGGCGCGTTCCTGCCGCACGCGCAGGAGGCGGGCGTGTCGGTGCTGCTCGGGCAGCTCGTGGCGACGCGCGTCGTCGAGCACCTCGCGCGGACCACGGACGACGGCCGGTGGGTGTCCGTCAACGTCTCGGCCGACCAGCTCGGCGACGGCGAGCTCGCCACGCGGCTGCTCGCGGAGCTGTCCCGGCACCGCGTCGCGCCCGGCCGCCTCGTGCTCGAGCTCACCGAGTCGAGCCTCGTCGCGTCGGGCACCCGGATCCGGCACGAGCTCACGCAGCTGTCGGCCGCCGGCGTGCCCATCCTGCTCGACGACTTCGGCACGGGCGTGTCGCCCCTGTCGTACCTGCGCGACCTGCCGGTGGCGGGCGTCAAGCTCGACATGTCGTTCACGTCCGGCATCCCGCACGACCCGACCGCCGGCAAGGTCGTGCGCGCACTCGGTGCGCTCGCCCGCGAGCTCGCGATGGTGACGATCGCCGAGGGCATCGAGCACGAGGAGCAGGCGACGCACCTGCGCCGCAGCGGCTGGCGGTACGGGCAGGGATGGCTGTACGGCGCGGCGCAGCCGCCCGTGTGACCCGCCGGCCGGGCCGCCCGGACGCGGTCGCGGGAAGGGCGCCCCGGGCGGGACCACCGCGCACGCGGCCCTAGGCTGTGACCCGTGGTCGACGTCGCTGCCTCCGTGTGGACGCCGGCGAACGTCGTCACGATGCTCCGCATCGCCGTCGTGCCGGTGTTCGCCGTGGTCCTGCTCCTCGACGGCGGTCACACCGTCGGCGGGCGCCTGCTCGCCGCCGCGCTGTTCGCGGCCGCCGCACTGACCGACCGCCTCGACGGCTGGCTGGCGCGCCGCTCCGGGCAGGTGACCGACCTCGGCAAGCTGCTCGACCCCATCGCCGACAAGCTGCTCGTCGGGACGGCGCTCGTGCTGCTGTCCTGGCTCGGCGAGCTGTGGTGGGCCGTCACGGCCGTGATCCTCGTGCGCGAGCTCGGCATCACGGTGATGCGCTTCCTCCTGCTGCGCTACGTCGTCCTGCCCGCGTCCCGCGGCGGCAAGCTGAAGACGGTCCTGCAGGCCGTCGCGATCGGCATCTACCTGCTCCCGCTCGACGCGCTGCCGGCGGCCGTCGGCTGGCTGGCCGCCGTCGTGATGGCCGCCGCGGTCGCCGTCACGCTCGTCACCGGGCTCGACTACGTCCGCACCGCCGTGCGCATCCGCCGGGCGGCGGGCGTCCCGCCCGCGGCCGGCCTGTGAGCGACGCGACCGCGCCGTCCCGCGCCGCGCGGGACCTGCTCGCGGTGCTGGCCGCCCGCGGCTGGTCGCTGGCCGTCGCCGAGTCGCTCACCGGTGGGCAGGTCACCGCGACGCTCGTCGACGTGCCCGGGGCGTCGACGGTCCTGCGCGGCGGGGTGGTGGCGTACGCGACGGACCTCAAGGCGTCGGTGCTCGGCGTCGACGGCGACCTGCTCGCCGCGCGCGGACCCGTCGACGGCGACGTCGCGTGCGCCATGGCCGACGGGGTGCGGGCACGGCTCGGCGCGGACGTCGGGCTGGCGACGACCGGTGTCGCGGGCCCGGGTCCGCAGGACGGGCACCCGGCGGGGACCGTGCACGTCGCCGTCGGCGGCCCCGCGGGCACGGTCAGCCGCGCGCTGCGCCTGGACGGCGACCGCGCCGCGGTGCGGGCCGGTGCCACGGCCGCCGTGCTCGCCCTGGCGGTCGAGGTGCTCGCCGACGGCGCGGGATCGTGAGGCGCGGCGTCGTGAGGTGCTCGGTCCCGAGGCACGGCGTCGTGAGGTGCGGGGTCCCGAGGGTGCGAGGTCCTGAGAGGCTCCTGAGAGCCGCGTCCCGGGCGCCGTGCCGGGAACAACCGTCACCGCCTCGCGCGTTGGGCAGGACGTGATGAGCACTCGACCGCCTGTGCGCGGAGCCGACGCGCTCGTCGGCGGTGCGCGGTACGGTGGTCGTCTTCCGGCCGCGCGTCGACCGGGAGCGGCAGCAAGGGCGGTGGCTCCGGCCACCGCCGGCAAGGGGACGGGGACGCCCACGGCGCTCCCGTCCGGTGACCGAGGACGTGACGTGAAGGGGGGAGCCCAGATGGTCGTCCTGCGACGAGAGATCGGCGACGTCCTGCGGGACGCGCGCCAGCGCCAGGGCCGCACCCTGCGTGAGGTCTCCTCGGCCGCCCGTGTCTCGCTCGGGTACCTGAGCGAGGTCGAGCGCGGGCAGAAGGAGGCGTCGTCGGAGCTGCTGAGCAGCATCTGCGACGCGCTCGACGTCCCGCTGTCCCTCGTCCTGCGCGAGGTCAGCGACCGTGTGGCCGTCGCCGAGGGCCTGCTGGTCCCCGACACGGTGCCGGCCGACCTGGCCGCAGCGGTCGACGGGCCGTCGGACGCCGGCTGGGCCCTGTCCCGGTCGGAGCTGGCCCCCGTCGGCTGACGAGGGTTCTCAGGTCCCGGGGACTGCCCGGGCCTGCACGGCGCGCCCGCGCGCCTGACACCGCGGGCACCAGAACACGGGCCGCTGCATCGGCGGCACCCCCACCTCGTCGCGGCGGACCGGTGTGCCGCAGCGGACGCAGGGTCGCCGGTCGCGGCCGTGGACGGCCTCGACCGGACGACCCGTCACCACGGAACGGCGCATGAGCTCGCGCGCCGTGCGCAGGATGCGCGCCGGGTCGTCGATCGCGTCGGCCGGCGTGAACGGCCACCACCGCTCGACGAAGAGCGACTCGGCCATGAAGATCGTCCCGATGCCGGCCACGACGCGCTGGTCCAGCAGGAGCTCGCCCACGGGTCGGTCGCCCTGCGCCGCCCAGCGGCGGAGCGCCTCCTCGATGCCGGGCGTCGGCAGGTCGTGCACCGGCAGGCCGCCGACCGGCACGCCCGGCGTGCCGTCGAAGTCCTCGTCGAGGACGTCGGGACCCAGGTGTCCGACGAGCGTGCGCTCGTCGCGCGTGCGCACGACGTCGAGCATGCCGATGTGGTGGCCGAGCGCGGTCCACCGCGCGTCCGCCAGCACGGCCCGCACGTACGGCGAGCGCCCGGCGGCACGGGGCTCGCCCGACGGTGCGACCCGCCAGTAGCCGTCCATCCGCAGGTGGGTGTGCAGCGTCGTGCCGTCGTCGAACCGGGTCAGCAGGTGCTTGCCGTACGGGCGCGTGCCGAGGACGGTCCGGCCGCGCAGGTCGACCGTCGCGGCGGTCGGCCACCGCAGGTCGGAGCGGACGAGCCGCTGCCCGGCGAGCGCCTGGTCGAGGCGCGCGGCGGTGCGGCGCAGGACGTCACCCTCGGGCACGGCGCACCCCCGGGCGGACGGGACCGCGCCTCACGACGCCTGCAGGCGCAGGCCGCGCGGGGTCGTGACGAACCCGGCGCCGGTGAGCGCCGTGGCCGCGGGGGAGGAGAGCACGTCCCCGGAGAGGACCTCCGCGCCGTCGATGCGGCCGACCGTGAGGCGGCCGGCGTGCCGGCGCCGGGCGGCCTCGACCAGCGCGTCCGCGGCCGCGCCGAGCACCGCCGCGTCGTCCGAGAAGGTGAGGAGCGTGCGGCCGCCGCGCTCGAGGTAGAGCACGAGCGCGCCGTCCACGAGGACGACGAGCGCGCCGGCCTTGCGTCCGGGCCGGTGCCGGACCGTGACCTGCTCGGGCGGGTCCGGCCACGCCAGCGCGGCGCCGTACGGGTTGGCGGGGTCGGTTGCCGCGAGGACGACGACCCACGGGCCAGGCCCCTCCGGACCCGGTGCGGCGTCGTGCGCCGACGGGTCCCACACGTCGGGACCGGCGGGCGCCGACCACGCGGGGGCCGGCACCTCCTGCCAGGGCAGGAGCGCGCCGAGCTCGCTCGTGGTCTGCTCGCGCCGCAGCGTCGCGCGCTCGCGCGCACGGTCGACCACCTCGGCGTCGACGCGCAGCCGGTCCACGGCGCCGGGCAGCGCGAACTGCGAGCCGCCGAGGCGCTCCACGAAGTAGCCGCGGCGCACCTGCCCCGACTGCTCGAGCGCGGACAGGACGCGGTACACGTCGGCGAACCGGCCGGAGACCTGCTCCGCCGGCGCGACCGCTCGGGTCAGCACGCCGTGCCGGTCGAGGAGCTGGGCGGCGAGCGCGTGCGCGCGGACCGTGGGGTCGGGCTCCCGCGCGGGCAGCAACGACCAGCGGCCGGCACCCGAGCCCTGCACGGCCGTCGCGCCGAGCGCCCGGACGCCGCCGGTGCCCGCCCCGGCGGCCGGCCCCGTCATGCCGAGCCGCGCGCCGGCGCGCAGCCCGAGCCGCGGGCGCAGCGGGCGTCCGCGCGCCGGCGCCGAGCGCGTCCGGTGCGCGGTGCTGCCCGTGCCCAGCCACGCCCGCAGCGGGCCCAGGCCGTCGTTGGTGACGCGTCCCGCCCAGACGAGGTCCCACAGGGCGTCCAGCACGCCGGACGCCGGGGGCGGGGCGTCGTCGTCGTCGGCCGGCAGCCACAGCGCCGTGACGCGCTCGACGAGCGGGCCGAGGAACCAGGCGCCGCCGCCCTCGAGCGCCGCGAGCACGGCACGGTGCACCGGGCCGGACGCGGGCGCGTCGGGGTCGTCGAGGTCGGTCACCGGCGCGAGCGTGAGGTCGGCGACCGACGTCGGGTGCAGCGACACGAGCCCGTCGTGGCCGGCGAGCGCCGCGTGGCCGGCCCAGAGCACCTCGCCGGCCGCGGTCAGCTCGTCGAGCATCGCCGGGACGTAGTCCGGCACACGCGCGGGCAGGACGTGCGTCTCGAGCGCCGACGCGGGCACGGCGAACCCGGCGAGCTGCTCGACGGCGCGCGCGACCGCGTCGACGCCGCGCAGCCCCGACCCGCCGCCCGACGGCCGGCCGCTCGGCTGCACGCCCTGCCAGCGCGGCAGGAAGACGCCGACGGCCTGCGGGTCCACCGGCTCGACCTGGGCGCGCAGCGCGGCGAGCGAGCGCCGCCGCAGCGTGCGCAGCACGTCCGCGTCGCAGAACTCGTCGCCCGTGCCGCCGAGCACGTCCGGCCGCAGCCGGCCCTGCACGAGCACGCCCTGCACCTCCAGCCGGCGCAGCGTCTCGGTCATCACCGCGACGCCCAGCCCGAACCGGGCCGCGACGGCTGACGCGGGGAACGGCCCGTGCGTGCGGGCGTGCCGCCGCAGCAGGTCGCCCAGCGGGTCGGGGAGCACCTCCGTGAAGACCTCGGGGACGCCGACGGGCAGCGCGACGCCCAGCGCGTCCCGCAGGCGGCCCGCGTCCTCGACGGCGGCCCACTGGTCGGCGCGGTCGGGCGGCAGGCCGCCGACGCGGACCCGGATCGCGCGCCGGGCCGCCGCGAGCTCGTCGAGCCACGCCGGCACCTCGGTGCGGGCCTCCGGCCGGGTGCGCGCCGCCACCTCGTCGGCGGTGAGCGGGCCGTGCCGGCGCAGCACGTCCGCGACCTGCTCGAGCGTGCCGGCCTGGCGGTCGGTGGCCGTGCCGGACAGCTCCGCCTCCGTCCGCTCGACGGCCTCGGGGTCGAGCAGGTCGGCCAGCTGCGACTCGCCGCCCTGACCGAGCAGCTCCGCGAGCAGCGTCGGGTCGAGGGTGAGGGCCGCGGCGCGCCGCTCGGCGAGCGGGGCGTCGCCCTCGTAGAGGAACTGCGCGGTGTAGCCGAACAGCAGGGACTGCGCGAACGGGCTGGGGTGCGGCGTCGTCACCTCGACCACCCGCACGCGCCCGGAGCCGACGTCGCGCATCAGCGTCGCGAGCGCGTCGGTGTCGAAGTCGTCCTGCAGGCACTCGCGCACGGCCTCGAGCAGGATCGGGAAGTCGGGGTAGCGCGACGCGACGCCCAGCAGCTGCGCGGAGCGCTGCCGCTGCTGCCACAGCGGCTGCCGGCGGTCGGGGCGGCGCCGCGGCAGCAGCAGCGCGCGGCCCGCGGCCTCGCGGAAGCGCGCCGCGAACATCGCGGACGCGCCGAGCTCGTCGCGCACCGACGCGACGACCTCGTCCGGGTCGAGCAGCAGGTCGTCCAGGCGGACGGCCGGCCCGTCGGCGGCCGCGGGCGCGTCGCCCCACGGGTCGCCGGCGCCGTCCAGCAGGTCCGGCAGGCGCAGCACGATCCCGTCGTCCGCGTGCATGACCGCGGCGTCGACGCCGTAGCGCTCGCGCAGCCGGGCGCCGAGCACCAGGGCCCACGGGGCGTGCACGCGCGCGCCGTACGGGGAGTGCAGCACGATCCGCCAGTCGCCGAGCTCGTCGCGGAACCGCTCGACGACCAGCACGGTGTCGCTCGGCACCTGGCCGGTCGCCTCCTGCTGCTCGCGCACGTACGCCAGCAGGTTGTCCGCCGCCCAGGGGTCGAGGCCGGCCCCCTCGACGCGTGCCCGCGCGCCCGCCGGGGGCAGCGCCTGCACCTCGCGCACCCAGGCGCCGACGGCGCGGCCGAGCTCGGCGGGACGGCCGGGCGCGTCCCCCTTCCAGAACGGCAGGCGCCCCGGCACGCCCGGCGCCGGCGTGACGAGCACGCGGTCGGGCGTGATGTCCTCGATGCGCCACGTGCTCGACCCGAGCGTGAACGTGTCGCCGACGCGGGACTCGTAGACCATCTCCTCGTCGAGCTCGCCGACGCGCTTGCCGCCGCGCAGGCGCCCGCCCGTGCGCTCGGCGTCCGCGGGCACGTCCGACGCCCCGCCGTCGCCCGCGAGGAACACGCCGAACAGCCCGCGGTCGGGGATCGTGCCGCCGCTCGTGACCGCGAGGCGCAGCGCCCCCGGGCGCCCGCTGAGCACGTCCCGGACGCGGTCCCACACGACGCGCGGGCGCAGCTCCGCGAATGCCTCCGACGGGTACCGGCCGGCCAGCATGTCGAGCACCGCGCGCAGCGTCGCCTCGCCGAGCGTGGCGAACGGCGCCGCGCGGCGGACGACCCGCGCCAGGTCGTCGACCGTCCAGTCCTCCACCGCGACCATCGCGACGACCTGCTGGGCGAGCACGTCGAGCGGGTTCGTCGGCACGTGCAGCGCCTCCAGCTCGCCCGACCGCATGCGCAGCGCGGTGACCGCCGCGGGCACGAGCTCGCCCCGGTACGTGGGGAACACGACGCCGTGGGACACCGCGCCGACCTGGTGGCCGGCGCGGCCGACGCGCTGGAGCCCGCTCGCCACGGACGGCGGCGCGCCGACCTGCACGACGAGGTCGAGGGCGCCCATGTCGATGCCGAGCTCGAGCGAGCTCGTCGCGACGACCGCCGGCAGCCGCCCGGCCTTCAGCTCCGACTCCGTGCGCGTGCGCTCCGCCCGGCTCATCGACCCGTGGTGCGCGCGCGCGACGATCGCGGCGGCGTCGCGCGTGTCGACGCCCACCGCGGTGCCGCTCTGCGCCGGCGCGGCCGCCGGCTGCAGCGCCCCCGGGTCGGGCAGCTCGACGCCCTGCCGCTCGGTCCACACCTCGTTGATGCGCGCGGTCAGCCGCTCGGCGCCGCGGCGGGAGTTGGTGAACACCAGCGTCGAGCGGTGCGCCGCCACCAGGTCGACGACGCGTTCCTCGACGTGCGGCCAGATCGACGCGCGCGGCGTGCCGTCGGCCCGTCCGCTGAGGTCCGCGTCGCCGAACCCGCCGTCGTCCGCCGCACGCGCCGCCCCCGACGCGTCCGGCGCCGGGCCGCTGCCCCGCGCGGCCGACGCGAGGTCGCCGAGGTCCGGTACCGGCACGACGACGTCGACCTCGATGACCTTCTGGGACGGCGGCTGCACGACCGTCACGCGGCGGCCGCCGTCGGCGGGGGTCCGGGCGCCGCCGAGGAACGACGCGACCGCGTCGACGGGGCGCACGGTGGCCGACAGCCCGACCCGCTGCGCCGGCCCGGGCCCGCCCTCGCGCTCGAGCAGCGCGTCGAGGCGCTCCAGGGACAGGGCGAGGTGCGCGCCGCGCTTGGTGCCCGCGACGGCGTGGATCTCGTCGAGCACGACCGTCCGCACGCCCGCCAGGCCGGCCCGCGCCGCCGACGTCAGCACGAGGTACAGCGACTCGGGCGTCGTGATGAGGATGTCGGGCGGCGTCGTGGCGAAGGCGCGCCGCTCGGCCGGGGGCGTGTCGCCCGTGCGGATGCCCACGGTGACGTCGGGCAGGTCGCGGCCGCGCCGGGTCGCCGCCTGCCGGATGCCGACGAGCGGGGAGCGCAGGTTGCGCTCGACGTCGGTGGCGAGCGCCTTCAGCGGCGAGACGTAGAGCACGCGGCAGCGCTGCACCGGGTCCTCCGGCGGGTCGCCCGTGAGCAGGCCGTCGAGCGCCCAGAGGAAGGCGGCGAGCGTCTTGCCGGAGCCGGTGGGTGCGACGACGAGGGCGTGGTCGCCGCCCGCGACGGCCTCCCACGCGCCCGCCTGCGCGGCGGTCGGCGCCGCGAACGCGCCGGTGAACCAGTCGCGCGTGGGGGCGGAGAAGCGGTCGAGCACCACCGGGCCATTGTGGTGGCAGGGTCCGACAACCGCGCGGGGCGCGTCCGGCGCCGCCGACGGCCGCGCCGCCCGGTGCCGCCGACGGCCGCGGGCGGTGGCAGGCTGGTGGGGTGAGGTACCGCGAGCTGACCGACCTGGTCGACGACGTCCTGGGGCCCGTGCAGGGACGCCTGATGATGGACGAGCTGGTCCTCGACGCGCTCGGCAACCGCACGGGTGCGCGGGCGCTCGCCGAGGGCGTCGAGCCCCGGGCGGTGTGGCACGCGCTGTGCGACGCGCTCGACGTGCCCGAGTCCCGGCGGTGGGGGAGCGACCCGCACCGGCAGGCACCCCCGCGCCGGCGCTGACGGCCCAGGGGCGACGGCCCGGCGCCCGTGGGCCCGACGCGCGCGAGCTCGCCGCGCACCGGTCCGGCGTCGCGACGTCCGCGTGTCGCGACGCGCCGCGTGTCGCGACGTCCGCGTGTCGCGGCGTCCGCTCGAACACCTGTTCGGCTATGGTGGTCGCAGGTGACGACGACCGAGCCGTCCCCAGCCCCGCGCGGCACCACCGCCGTCCACGGGTCACGGGGCGTCCGGCCGGGATGTCGGTGGTCGGGCATACCGTCGCCTGCGACACAAGGACCAGTCCCCGCAGGTGCAGCGCGACGCTGCTCGAACACGACGAGGTAGACATGCCCGCTCCGGACCGCGCCAAGGCCCTCGAGGCCGCTCTCGGCCAGATCGACCGCCAGTTCGGCAAGGGATCGGTGATGCGCCTCGGTGACGACGGCCGCGCACCGGTCGAGGTCATCCCCACCGGCTCCGTCGCCCTCGACGTGGCCCTCGGCATCGGCGGCCTCCCGCGGGGCCGCATCATCGAGGTGTACGGGCCGGAGTCCTCCGGCAAGACGACGGTCGCGCTGCACGCGGTCGCCAACGCGCAGAAGGCGGGCGGCATCGCGGCGTTCATCGACGCCGAGCACGCGCTCGACCCCGAGTACGCCAAGAAGCTCGGCGTCGACACCGACGCGCTCCTCGTCGCCCAGCCGGACAACGGCGAGCAGGCGCTCGAGATCATGGACACGCTGATCCGCTCCGGCGCGATCGACATCATCGTCATCGACTCGGTCGCGGCGCTCGTGCCGAAGGCCGAGATCGAGGGCGAGATGGGTGACTCGCACGTCGGTCTGCAGGCCCGCCTGATGTCGCAGGCGCTGCGCAAGATCACCGGTGCCCTCAACGCGTCGGGCACCACGGCGATCTTCATCAACCAGCTGCGCGAGAAGATCGGCGTGTTCTTCGGCAGCCCGGAGACCACCACCGGTGGCAAGGCCCTGAAGTTCTACGCCTCGGTGCGCATGGACATCCGCCGCATCGAGACCCTCAAGGAGGGGACCGACGCGGTCGGCAACCGCACGCGCGTCAAGGTCGTGAAGAACAAGATGGCGCCGCCGTTCAAGCAGGCGGAGTTCGACATCCTCTACGGCGTGGGGATCTCCCGCGAGGGGTCGCTGATCGACCTCGGCGTCGAGCACGGGTTCATCCGCAAGTCGGGTGCGTGGTTCACGTACGAGGGCGACCAGCTCGGCCAGGGCAAGGAGAACGCGCGTCGGTTCCTGCGCGACAACCCCGACCTGGCGGAGGAGATCGACAAGAAGATCAAGGAGAAGCTCGGCATCGGGGCGCGCGTCGACGCACCGGCCGAGGTCGACTTCTGAGCCCGCTGACGGGCGACGGGGTGGGCCGGTCCGCGGCGGCACGACGCCGCGGC
>NZ_JBHUZW010000083.1:0-17492 GCF_042667215.1 Cellulomonas sp. NPDC057328
GGACGTCGCCCGGCGGTCGCGGTGCCGGCGTCGAACCGGTCGTCGTGCAGCGGTCGCGGTGCGTGGTGCTGCACGACGGCCGGTTCGCCGGAGGTCGGGTCGCGGTCGCCCACCCGACGTCGCCTGGCGGTCGCGGTGCCGGCGTCGAACCGGTCGTCGTGCAGCAGTGGCGGTGCGTGGTGCTGGACGACGGCCCGTTCGCCGGAGGGGAGCGGTGAGCGGAGAGGAGCGGTCGCCGAGCGGCGGCGGGGTCGGGCCCCGTCGGCGCGCCGCCCGTCCGCCCGTCAGGCGAGCGCGGCCACCGTCCGGCGGCCGTAGGCTGCGCGCGTGCGGGCGACCGCGCCGGCGGTGGCGGCCAGGGACGCGGCGCCCCACACGACGAGCACGACGAGGGCGCCGGCGGTCGACGAGCCGTCCCCGACGACCCCGCCGACGGCGTCCGCCACGGGTGCGAGCGGCAGCCACCCCACGGTGGCGGCGACCCAGTCGGGGACGGTGGCGGCCAGCCCGGCGACGAGGAAGACGAACCCGGCGACGACGGCGGCCACGCGGCCCCCGGTGCCGGTCCATGCCGCGACTGCCTGGTGGAAGGCCGCGAGCACGACGCCCGCGAGCAGCCCCACGACGGCGAGCCCGACGGTGCGGCCCGCGCCCTGGCCCGTGACGCCGCCGACGACCGCCCCGACGACGGCGCCCTGCACCGCGCCGAGCGCCGCGGGCAGAGCGAGCGCGCCGAGCACCGTGCCGAGGGCGGACCGCGTCGACCCGGCGACGCGGCGCGGCAGCGGCGGGAACGCCAGGAACAGCGCCAGCGCGCCGACCCACAGCGCCACCGCGGTCAGCGCCGACACCGGGCCGAGGGGTCCGGCGACGGACGTGGCCGGCGCGGCGACCGGCGTGGCGACGACGTCGGCGAGCGCGGCGCGCTCGTCCTCGGGCGTCACCGGCAGCTGCGCGACCGCGTCGCCGAGACCCGTGCCGATCTCGGCGGTGCCGTCGGCGAGCTGCGTCGCCCCGTCGGTCGCCGCGCGCGCGCCGTCCGCGAGCTGCGCCGTGCCGGACGCCACCTGGTCGGCGCCCGAGCCGAGCGCACCGACGCCGGACGCGAGCGTCCGCGTCCCGGTGGCGAGCTCCGCCGCGCCGCCGGACAGGTCGCGGGCGCCGCCGGCGAGCGTGCCGAGCCCGTCGGCGAGCTCGGTGGCGCCCGTGCTCAGCTGCTGCACCCCGGCGTCGACGGACGCGGTGCCCGCCGCGAGGCCCTGGGCGCCCGTGGCGAGCTCGCCCGCGCCGGCGACGAGCCGGTCCACCGCGGTCGGCGCCGCGCCGCCGCCGGGACGCAGCTGGGCGGCGATCTGGTCGGCGCCGTCGGCGATGCCCGACAGCGTCCCGGCCTGCACGGCGAGCTGCTGCTGCGCGGCGAGGAGCGCGCCGCACGTGACGTCGGACGACGCGGGCGTGCAGCCCTCGGCGGCCACGGCGGCGGCGACGGCCTCCTGCGCGCCGCCCGACCCGGCGGCGGTCTGCCGGCCCGTCGTCGCGACCCCGTCGAGCTGCGTCGCGACCTGCCCGAGCCCGGGTGCGAGGGCGTCGCGGAACGTCGCGGCCCCCTGCGCGAGCTGCGCGCCGCCCGCGGCGAGCGCCCCCGTGCCGCCGGGCTGCGCGTCGGTGCCCCGCGCGAGTTGCCCGAGCCCGTCCGCGAGCTGCCGCGCACCCGCCGCGGACGCCTCCGCGCCGTCGGCGAGCTGCCGCGCGCCGCCGGCGAGCGTGCCCGTGCCGGCGGCCAGCTCCCGGGCCCCGCCGCCGAGCTCGTCGACGCCCGCCGCGAGCTCGGCCGTGCCGCCCGCGAGGTCGCCGGCGCCGTCCGCGAGCTGCGCGTTGCCGTCCGCGAGCGAGCGCGCCCCGTCGGCGAGCTGCGTCGCGCCGTCGGCGGCCTGGCCGAGCTGGTCCTGCAGGGTCGAGAACCCGACGAGCACGTTCTCCAGGTACGTCGTGGTGAGCTGCCGGCCGAGCACCTGCGTGGCGGTGGCGGTGACGGCGCGCGCGACGGCCTCGTCGACCGCGGTGGACCGGTCGGGCGTCGTGACCTCGACGGTCGCCTGCCGCGGCGTGCCGTCCGGTGCGGCGAAGGACGTCGCGGCGGCGGAGAACCCGCTCGGGATCGTCACGACCGCGGCGTAGGTGCCGGCCGCGAGCCCCGCGGCCGCGTCCTCGTCGTCGGTCACGACCCAGTCGTAGGTGGCGGCGGCTCCCTCGCCCTCGGTGAGCGCACCCGCGAGCTGGCGCCCGAGCGGCGTGTACTGCCCGTCGAGCGTGACGGGCTCGTCCTCGTTGACCACGGCGGCCTGCACCCGGTCGAGGCGGGCCGCGGGGTCCCACGTGCCGGCGAGCAGCACGAGCGCGAGGGCGAGCGGCGCCGCCAGCGCGACGACGACGGCCGGCCAGCGCCGGGCGGTGGTGGTGGTGCTCATGGGGGTCTCCTCCTCGCCGGTCAGGCGCGGGCGGCCGCGGCGTCCTGCGGCGCGAGGGTGGTCACGGGGTGGGCGGCGGGCAGCAGGTCGTCCGGGGACGGCGCGGCGCCCGGGGCCCCGACGGCGCCGAGGACCAGGGCGGCGACGCCGCCGTCGACGGCGCGGCGCAGGAGCGCGGCGACGCGGGCACGGTCCGCCGCGTGGGTGACGACGTCGGTGCGGTCGACGACGAGCAGCCGCGGCCGCTCGGCGACGGCGGCGGCGAGGCCGTCGACGCCCTCGGTGCGCAGGTCGACGTAGCCGGCGCGGCGGCGCACGGCCGCGGCCCGCACGGGCAGCACGAGCCCGTCGACCTTGAGGTCGCCGGCGAGCGGCTCGAGGCGTCCGGCGAGCGTGAGCAGGAGCCCGGTGACGCGCGCGGGCTCCTCGGCCCGCACGACGAGCACGCCGCCCGTGCGCACGGCGAGGTCGACCTCGTCGGTGCCGTCGGCGACGGCGGGCCGCAGGTGCCGGGCGGCCACCACGACGTCGTCGTCCCCGGGCCACGACGCGAGCGCGAGCTCGCGGTGCAGCGCCTCGCCCTCGACGTCGAACGACGGCAGTGCGCGGTCGAGCCACCGCGGCATCCACCACGCCTTGTCGCCGAGCAGCTGCATGACGGCCGGCACGAGGGTCATCCGGACGACGAAGGCGTCGACCGCGACGCCGACGGCCAGGCCGAGCGCGATGGGCTTGATGTTGATGTCGCCCTCGGGGACGAACGCGAAGAAGACGGCGACCATGATGACCGCGGCCGCGGTGACCACCTTCGCGGAGCCGAGGAAGCCCGTGGCGATCGACGCGCGCGCCTTCCCGGAGTGCACGTAGTCCTCCCGCATGCGGGACACGAGGAAGACCTCGTAGTCCATCGCGAGGCCGAACAGCACGCCCATGAGGACGATCGGCATGAAGGAGATGACGGGCCCGAGGCGGGACACGTGCAGCGCGTCCGCGAGGACGCCGTGCTCGAAGACGCTCGTCACGACGCCGAACGCCGCCGCGACGGACAGCAGGTACCCGAGGGTCGCCTTGACCGGCACGGCGACGGAGCGGAACACCATCGTCAGCAGCACGAGCGACAGCCCGACGACGAACACCGCGAACGGCAGCAGCGCGGCGCCGAGCTTGGCCGACACGTCGATGCCGACGGCGGTGAAGCCCGTGACGGCGAGGTCGAACCCGTGCTCGGCGAGGATCTCGTCGTGCATGCCGCGGATGGCGTGGACGAGCTCGGTGGTCGCCTCGTCGGTCGGGCCCGTCTCGGGGACGACCTGCACGATGCCGGTGTCGATGGACGCGTTGGGCGTGGCGAGCGGCACGTCGGCGACGCCGGGCAGCGCGCGCAGCTCGTCGGCGACGTCCTCCATGAGCCCGACCGGGTCGTCGCTGGTGACGATGCTGCCGGTGACGACGAGCGGCCCGTTGGCGCCGGCGCCGAAGTGCTCGGAGATGCGGTCGTAGGTGACGCGCGTCGACGACGACTCCGGCTGGACGCCCGCGTCGGGCAGCGCGAGCCGCAGGTCGAGGGCCGGCAGCGCGAGCGCGACGAGGCCACCGACGGTGAGGACCACCGTGACCCAGGGGCGCGCGGTGGCCACACGGACCCAGCCGGCGAAGAAGCGGTTGTGGTGCGCGGGGAGGTCGGGGGCGTCGCCGACGTCGGCGCGGGAAGGGGCCGGCGCGGAGGACCCCGTGGCCGTCGCCGCGGCGGCGCGACCGCGCGTGCGAGCCCGGCGGCGCGGCTTCGGGCGCAGCCGCTCGCCGGCCGCGCCGAGCAGCGCGGGGACCAGCGTGACGGAGACGAGCACGGCGATGCCGACCGCGACGGCGCCGGCGACGCCCATCGTCGTGAGGAAGGGGATGCCCGCGACGCTCAGGCCGACGAGCGCGATCATCACGGTCAGGCCCGCGAAGATGACGGCCGAGCCGGCGGTGGCGGTGGCGCGGGCGGCGGACTCCTCGACGTCGAGCCCGGCGCCGAGCTGCTCGCGGTGCCGCGACACGATGAACAGCGCGTAGTCGATCCCGACCGCGAGGCCGAGCATGAGCGAGAGCAGCGGCGTCGTGGACGTGATGGGCGTGACCGCGGTCGCGAGGAGGACGAGCACGGTCGACAGCCCCACGCCCAGCAGTGCGTTGACGAGCGGCATGCCGGCCGCCGTGAACGAGCCGAGCGTGAACAGCAGGACGACGAACGCGACGAGCACGCCGAGCGCCTCGGTGATCGTCAGCCCGGGGAACTCCTGCGCGTAGAGCTGCCCGCCGATCGTCGCCTCGTAGCCGTCGGGGAGCGCCGCGTCGAGGTCGGCCGCGAGCGTGCGCAGCTCCTCCTTGACGTCGTCGCCGACCGCCGTGCCCCCGCCGTCGAGCTGGACCGTGAGGAGGGCGGCCTCGCCGTCGTCGCTGACCTGCCCGCCGCCGGGGGTCTCCGTGTCGAACGGGTCCGTCACCGCGCGCACGCCGTCGACGTCGGCGAAGGCGCCGGCCGCGTCGGCCACGGCGGCGGCGACGTCGTCCGTGGCGACGTCCGCGCCGTCGGGTGCGACGACGAGCACCTGCGCGGACGTGCCGCCGGCCTCGGGGAACGTCGCGGCGAGCCGGTCGAGCGCCTGCTGCGACTCGGTGCCGGGGATCGACACGTCGTTGTCGAGCTGCGTCATGAACAGGCCGGCGGCGGCGCCGAGCAGCGCGAGCAGCGTCAGCCACGCGGCGATGACGGCGCGGCGGCGGCGGAACGCGGACCGGCCGAGCCGGTACAGCGCAGAGGACACGGCTCCTCCAGGGAGGCGGGTGCGGGGAGGACGACGACGTCCGGGGCCCGGACGGGCCGATACGAGACTGTATCCGATACAGGGATGCATGCGATACAGGTACGTATCGGCGCGCGGTAGCCTGGGGCGTGGGATCCTCGTGCGCGACAGGAGGTGCGGCGATGAGCGAGCAGGACCTGGCCGTCCGGGCGGGCGACGGCCTCGACGCGGCCGTCGACGGACCCGACGCGCCGCTGTCCCCGCGTCGCCGCCGCACGCGCGAGCGCCTCCTCGACGCCGCCTTCGCGCTCTTCGCCGAGGACGGCGTCGACGCCACCTCCATCGAGGCCGTGTGCGAGCGCGCCGGCTTCACGCGCGGCGCCTTCTACTCCAACTTCGCGAGCAAGCACGAGCTGCTGCTCGCGCTCGCGGGCCGCGAGCAGTCGCGGCACCTCGCGGAGCTGCGCGAGGCCATCGCCGCCGCCACCGCCGACGGGCTGCCGGGGGCGGACCTCGACGTCGCGGACGTCGGCCGGTTCGCCGGCGCGCTGCTCGAGCGCATGTCCGACGACCGCCGGTGGCGCGTCGTCAGCGCCGAGCTGCGGCTGCTCGCGCTGCGTCAGCCCGCCGTCGCGGGCGACTACCTCGGGCTCGAGGAGCAGATGGTCGCGGAGTGCGCGGCCGAGGTGGAGCGCCTCGCGGCCCGCGTCGGGCGCCGGTTCGTCGTCGACGCGCGCCAGGTGCTGCTGCTGGTGGCGGAGGGGTACCACGCCGACATCCGGACCGCGGAGCTCTCGGGCGGCGCGGTCCGCGCGCAGGACCTCGCGGCGGCGTGGTTGCCGACGGTGGTGGAGCGGCTGACCGTCCCGGCGGACGCCCCCGCCTGACCCCTCACCGCCGTCCACCCCCATCCCACCCCCCACCCCACCCCCGAGACGCCGAACGGGATGCCGGTGCCGTTCCGGGCGAACCGGAAGGGCAGTGGCATCCCGTTCGGCGGCGCCCGCGCGCGGGCGGCGGTGGCGGGCGGCGGTGTCGCCGACCGGGTCGGGTCAGGCGGTGCGGGCCGTGCCCGCCAGGGCCGTCCACGACTCGGGGGCGAGCGTGAGCGTCGTCGTGCCGGTGCCGGACGCCGTGACGGGGGCCGCCTCCAGCGTCGTCACGTGCTCCGCCTCGACCTTGGCCGCGTGCTCGGGGCCGTGCACCGCGGGCTCGTGGTCGGCCGTGACCTGCAGGCCGCCGCCCAGCTCGAGCGCGACGCCGGGGTGGCGCAGCTCGACCTCGACCGGCTCGGCCGTGCGGTTGACGAGGAACACGGCGACGCGGCCGTCGTCCTCGGCGCCGTCCCACGTCGCGGCCGCGGTGACCGCCGGCACGTCGCCGTGCTTGGCCGTCGTGATCATCGGGGCGTCGACGCGGACGTCGAGCGCGTCGCCGCGGGCCAGGCGCGCGGTGGTCGCGAAGGGGTGGAAGGTCGGCTGCCGCCACGCCGGGCCGTCGGGCTCGGTCATGATCGGCGCGATGACGTTGACGAGCTGCGCCAGCGCGGCGACGGGCACGCGGTCGGCGTGGTTGAGCAGCGTCACCATGAGGTCGCCGAGGACGACCGCGTCGAGGCCCGAGTAGACGTCCTCGATGATGCGCGGGGCGTCGCGCTGCAGCGGGAGGTTCTGCTCGCCCGGGAACCGCGACTGCAGGTACCAGACGTTCCACTCGTCGAACGAGATGGTGATCTGCTTGTCGGAGCGGCGGCGCGCGCCCACGGCGTCGGCGGACGCGACGACGCGGCGGATGAACCGGTCCATCGACGTGCCGGACCCGAGGAACGACGCGCGGTCGCCCTCGAGCTCCTCGTAGTACGCGTGCATGGAGATGTGGTCGACCAGGTCGTACGTGTACGACAGGACGGTCTGCTCCCACTCGCCGAACGTGTCCATCTGCATGGACGACGACCCGCACACGACGAGCTCGATCGACGGGTCGACGAGCTTCATCGCCTTGCCGGCCTCGGCGGCGAGCTTGCCGTACTCGTGCGCGTCCTTGTGGCCGATCTGCCACGGGCCGTCCATCTCGTTGCCCAGGCACCAGAGCGTGACGCCGTACGGCTTCTCGCGGCCGTTCGCGATGCGCAGGTCGGCCCACCGGGAGCCGGCCTCGCCGTTGCAGTACTCGACGAGCGCGGCGGCGGCCGCGACGCCGCGGGTGCCCAGGTTGACGGCCATCATCGGCTCGATGCCCTCGCGCTCGGCCCACTGCAGGAACTCGTCCGTGCCGATGGTGTTGGGCTCGATGGTGCGCCAGGCGAGGTCGATGAACGGCTTGCGGTCCTCGACGGGGCCGACGCCGTCCTCCCACACGTAGTTGGAGACGAAGTTGCCGCCCGGGTAGCGCACGACGCTCACGCCGAGCTCGCGCGTGAGGTCGGCGACGTCGCGCCGGAAGCCGTGCTCGTCCGCCGTCGCGTGCCCGGGCTCGTAGATGCCCGTGTACACCGCGCGGCCGAGGTGCTCGACGAACGAGCCGAAGAGGCGGCGGTCGATCGTGCCGGTGCGGAAGGCGGGGTGCAGCAGGACGCTCGCGCGCTGGGTCATGGGTCTCCGATCGGGCGACGCCGCGCGGGGCGGCGTGTACAACGTTGTAGTGCGCCCAGGATACGCACGCCCCGCGGGTGTGCCGGTCCCTGCGGCGGCCGGTCCTGCGGGTGATCCTAGGTGTCGGCTACTGTGGTCCGCGTTACGGAACGCGCTTTCCCGACGTCGCGGCACGCCGTGCCGCCGCCGGGCCAGCGGCTCGCCCATCGCCGACGTCGTCGAAGGACCCCCGTGAACGAGGCCGACCAGAACCCCACCGCACCCCGCCCCGCGTCGAGCCGGGCGACCGACGGCGACCCCGCCGTCGTCCCCGCGTTCGCGCCGCCGCCGCCCGGGCGCCGCCGCCTGCGGTACGCCGTCGCCGGCACCGGGCACCGCGCCGGCATGTACGTGGCCGCGCTCACCGGCGACCACGCCGACGTCGGCGAGCTCGTCGCCTGGTGCGACACGAACCCCGGCCGGGCCGACTACTACGACGCGCAGGTCGGCGAGGCCCTCGGGCTCGGCGGGCCCGCGGGCCTGCCGCGGTACGGCGCCCAGGACGTCGAGCGCATGGTCGACGAGCAGCGCGTCGACGTCGTCGTCGTCACGACGCCCGACCACGCGCACGCCGGCGTGGTCGCCCGCGCGCTCGACGCCGGCGCCGACGTGGTCGTCGAGAAGCCGCTGACGACCACGGTCGAGGGGTGCCGCACCGTCGTGCGGGCCGTCGCGCGCACCGGCCGCGACGTCGTCATGACCTTCAACTACCGGTACGCGCCGCGGAACTCCTCGCTGCGCGACGTCATCGCGTCCGGCGAGATCGGCCGCGTGACGAGCGTGCACTTCGAGTGGGCGCTCGACACCGTGCACGGCGCCGACTACTTCCGCCGCTGGCACCGCGACAAGGCCAACAGCGGCGGGCTGCTCGTGCACAAGTCCAGCCACCACTTCGACCTCGTCAACTGGTGGCTGCACGACGTGCCGTCGCGCGTGTACGCGTCCGGCGGCCTGCGGTTCTACGGCGACGCGAACGCCGCCGCGCGCGGCATGGGCCCGCGACCCGAGCGCGGCACGGGCGCGACCGGCGACCCGTGGTCGCTCGACCTCACGCACGACCCGCGCCTGAAGGCCCTGTACCTCGACGCCGAGCACCACGACGGCTACCGCCGCGACCAGGACGTCTTCGCGCCCGGCATCACGATCGAGGACAACATGGCGGTCGTCGTCGACTACCGCGGCGGCGCCACGCTGACGTACTCGCTCAACGCGCACAGCCCCTGGGAGGGGTACCGCGTCACCGTCAACGGCACCGAGGGACGCGCGGAGCTCGAGGTCGTCGAGCGCGGGGCCGTGATCCTCGGCGACGACGGGCGCGCGGTGCTCGACCCGTCCGCCACGCCCGAGGGCGTCGCCGCGCAGGAGACCCGGCCCGAGGGCGAGCGCCTGCTCGTGCAGCGGCACTGGGAGGCCGCGCGCGAGTGGCGCATCCCGCGGGGCATCGGCGGGCACGGCGGCGGCGACGCGATCCTGCTCATGGACGTCTTCCGCCGCGACCTGCGCCTTGCACCCGACCCGCTGGGGCGCGCCGCCGGGTACCGCGACGGGCTGCGGGCCGTCGCCGTCGGCATCGCCGCCAACCGGTCGATGGTCACGGGGCAGCCCGTGCTCGTCGACGACCTCGGCCTCGGCGACCTCGACCCCGCGGCGGACGGCGACAGCGTGGAGCTGCCCGTGACGCCGCCCGGCGGGCTGCCGGCCCCCGACGTCGCCGGGCCCGCTGCCGGTCCCGCCGGCACCGACCCGACCACCGCCGCCGTCCCCACCGGAGCCGCCCGATGACCGCGACCCACCTGCCCCGCCTCGACCCGCCGCCCGCCACGCGCGCGCTGCACGACGTCGGTCGCGCGGTCGACGTCGTGCACGACGGCACCACGCTCGCCCGGTACGTCTACGTGCCCGACGACGTGCAGCTCGAGTCGCCGCGCCCGTACGTGCACCCGCTGCGCACGCGCGGCGGCGACCTCGTCAGCGAGTTCCGCCCGCACGACCACGTGTGGCACAAGGGGATCGCGTGGTCGCTGCCGGTGGTCGGCGACGAGAACTTCTGGGGCGGGCCGACGTTCGTCTCGCTCGAGGCGTCCGAGCACGGGTACGTGCAGCTCGACAACGACGGGTCCATGGACCACCAGGCGCTCACCCGGCTCGACGTGTCCACCGGTCCCATGGGCGACCGCGTCGACCTCGCGCACACGCTCGCCTGGCACACGCAGGCGGGCGAGCACGTGGTCGACGAGGAGCGGGCGCTGTCCGTCGTCGTCCCCGCCGACCGCGACGACTCCTGGGTGCTGCTGTTCGACACGACGATGACGAACGTGTCCGACCGGGCGATGCCCATCGGGTCGCCCACCACGCGCGGCCGCGAGAACGCCGGCTACGGCGGGCTGTTCTGGCGCGGGCCGCGGTCCTTCACGGGCGGCACGCTCCTCGCCCCGGACTTCGCCGGCGGCGAGGAGGTCCGCGGGCAGCGGGCGCCGTGGATGGGGTTCACCGGGCGGCAGGACGGCACCGGCAACGCCGCGACGATCGTCATGGTCGACGCCGGCGACAACCCCGTGCACCCGCCGCAGTGGTTCGCCCGGCGGGACATGTTCGCCTGCCTGTGCCCCGCGCCGTTCTTCAGCGAGGAGGTCCCGTTCGACGCCGGGGCGTCGCTGCGGTTCCGCTATGCGGTGGTCGTGGCCGACGGAACGGGTGATCCTGCGCGGGGCGCGGCCCTCGCGGGCCTCGGAGCAGGCATCCTGGACGCATGACCACCCTGCCCGGCGGCGTCTCCGTGAGCCGTCTGCGGGTGTACGACTGGGCGGCCCCCGACGGTGTCGGGCTCGCCGGGAGCGGCACACCCCACATGCACCTGGCCTCCGCGGAGGCCTACGTCGTCCTGTCCGGCACCGGGGCGGTGCACACCCTCGGGCCGGACGGCTTCGCGGAGCACCGCCTCGCACCGGGCGTGATCGTCCAGATGCGGCCCGGCGTGATCCACCGGGCCGTCAACGACGGCGACCTCGAGGTGCTCGTCGTCATGTCGAACGCGGGCCTGCCGGAGGCCGGCGACGCCGTCATGACGTTCCCCGCGGCGGTACTCGCCGACGGCGCGACGTACCGCGAGGCCGCGACCCTGCCCACCGGCGGCACCCGCGGCACCGTGACCGACGCGGACGTCGCCGCGGCCGCCCGCGCGCGCCGCGACCTCGCCCTCGAGGGGTACGCCGCCCTGCTCGCCGCCGCCGAGCGGCAGGGCCCGCGCGCCGCGCTGCTGCCGTTCTACGAGGCGGCCGTGCGGCTCGTGCGCCCGCAGGTGCCGCGCTGGCAGGACCTGTGGGGACGCACCGCGTTCGCCGACACCGACGGCACCGCCCGCGTGCTCGAGGGGCTCATGCGCGGCGTGGCGCCGCACCTGCAGCTCGCGCGTGCGGAGCGGATCGGGGCCGCGCCCGCGCCGCGGCGGTACGGGATGTGCGGGCGTCTGCAGACGTGGGACCTGGGCGCGTAAGGGCGCGGCAGCGGAGCTTCTCGACCGGGACCGGGCGGCCGCTGCGCCGCGCGCCGCGGCGTCCCACGAAGCTCGAGCTCCGACGCGAGGAGGCGGCGCTGCGCTCGCGCGCGCACGTGGTCCGCGGTGGTGCTGCTGCCGGTCGCGTTCACCGTCATGGCGGCGGGCATCGCACGCTCGGACGTTGCGGACACCGCGCTCGCGCGGGACCTGCAGGCGCACGGGGTCCAGGTCACCGTCACCGAGGTCCAGGTGTACGACGCGTGCACCGGCCGCGGGTGCTTCGGCCACGACGAGGTCCGGATCCGGCTCGACGGCGCGACGCACACCCTGCGCGGGATCTCGCCGTCGTTCGGCGAGGTGCCCGGGGACCGGTGGACCAAGCCGCCCACCGGATCGCGGTACGCGCCTCCGCTGCCGGTCGTGCACGACCGCGACGACCCTGGTCTCGTCATGGCGGTCGAGGACGTGCGGGAGTACGTCGACGGAGAGGTGGCGAGGAGCAGCGTCCTCATCCTCGCCGCGGCCGGCTTCGTGACGGCTGTGCTGCTCGGCTTCTTCGTGTGGCGCGTCGGGTTGCCGTACCTGCTGGGGTGGCGGATCACCTGACGCGCGCCGCGTCGACCGGCGCGCGCAGGTGCGCCCGCGGCCGATCACCTCTCCGCCGCCAGGACCTGTCACCGCTAACCTCGCGGCGTGGCTCGCATCCCCGCCCCTGCTCCCGTCGCGTGGTCCGTCGGGGTGGATCAGTGGGTCTTCGGCGACGGCAACTACGACGACTTCGCCGTCGGTCAGCGCGTGGAGCTCGCGCTGGAGGCCACCCCGATGGTCGACGTGACGCCCGTGCCGGACGCGCCCGTGCACGCGGCGCACCGCGGGGCGGACCGCTACGACGTCGTGGGACGGGTCGTGCACGTCGACCCCGCGGCGTGGGTGCTGGACGTCGGCGTGCCGGCGTACGTGCACGGGGCGGCCCCGGACGGCGTCGTCGCCGGTCGAGTCGTACGCACGTCGATCGCCCTCGGCGTCGACCCCTTCCCCTACGTCGCGCGGCTGCACCGGCTCCGGCGCTTCCCCGCGCTCGTCCACACGTGGGACGTCACGACCATCCGTCGCACGACGGCGAAGGGCACCACGTCGGTCGCGAGGACCGACGCATGGCGGGACGGGCTGAACACGCACTACGTGCTCACGTGCGACCTCCTGCCCGTCCCGCCGCAGAAGACGAGCGTCACGGCGATCCCCTGATCGCCCGGGCGCGCTCCCGTGCCGCCCGGAGGGGTTCGAGCTCAGGACCTGCGCGGTACGGGGTTCCGGCGTCAGAGGCCGCCCGCCGAGGCGAGCACGCGGCTGCGGTCGGCGGTGAGGGACGCGAGGGTCTCGCGCTCGTCGAGCCCGTGCGTGCGCAGGTCGGCGCGGCCGTTGACGGCGAGCTGGCGGCGGAACGCGAGCGTCGTCGCGCGCTGCTGGAAGCTGCGCATGGCGTCCGCGGCGACCGGCCCGCCCGTGCGGCCCGCCCAGTCGACGGCCGCCCGGCGCAGGCGCAGCGACGAGAGCATCTGCACCTCGTGCGGCGCGAACCAGCCGGCGCCGGCGTACTCGGTGAGCCGGTGCTGCACGACCTGGCGTTCCTTGCCCCGCAGCCACAGCGCGATGGCGACGACGCCGAGGAACACCGGCACCTGCACGAGCACGTAGATGCTCAGGTACGAGCCGCCGGCGAGCACGGACGTGAGGTTCCACGCGGCGTGCGCGAGCATCGCGCCGAGCAGGCCGAGGGGGAGCAGCCACCACACGGAGCCGCGGCTCCGCGAGCGGGCGGCGAGGCCCAGCGCCGCGCCCGTGCAGGCCGTGAACAGCAGGTGCGCGAACGGCGTCGCGAGGCCGCGCAGCACGAACGTCTCGGCGAGGGCGTCGCCGGCGCGGCCGAAGTAGAGGATGTTCTCGGTGAACGCGAAGCCCGCGGCGACCACCCCGGCGTAGACGATGCCGTCGACGACGCCGTCGAAGTAGCGGCGCCGCGCGAGGAACAGCGCGAGCACGCCCGCACCCTTGGCGGTCTCCTCGACGATCGGCGCCGACACCACCGCCGCGACCATGACGCCGGCGTCCATGCTGCCGGTCGCGTTCGCGACCGTCCACGCGGCGAGGTCGTTGACGACGGCGGAGACGAGCACGGCGACGCCCGCGCCCCACAGCAGCGCGAACACGAGCGCCCCGCGCGGCTCCGGCTCCCACCGGTCGAGCCAGCGCACGCCCCAGAGGACGACCGCCAGCGGGACCAGCGCCAGCAGCGTGCCGGTCAGGCCCGGACCCACGCCGACCTGCAGCATGACGAACGCGACGCCGGCCAGCGCGGCCAGCCCTGCCAGCGCGAGACCGAGGGCGGCGACGACGGTCGCGGCACCGTTGCGCCCGCGCCCCCCCGCCCACTGCGAGGGCACGGCGGCGGGCTGCAGGGACGTCGCGGTGCTCGGCGTGCCGGGCCACCCGGCCGTGCCGGTGACTCCGTAGGGGCTCGTGGACACGCTCGGAACCCTAGCGGCGGCCCCGGACGCCCACCCGACGACCGCCCGACCCGCCCCGCCCGCCGGCACCACCACCCCGACTGCGGTACATGCGTCACGAGTGCGGTAGTCGTACGCACCGCACTCGTGACGCATCTACCGCACTCGAGGGCGGGCGTCGGTGCGTGCGGGTCCCGCCGGTCGGGCTCGACGGGCCCGGACCGCCGACTGCGGTAGGTCGCACCGAGTGCGGGTGGTGCACCTACCGCGCTCGGTGGGAGGTACCGCGCTCGGCGGACAGGCACCGCGGTGGGGGACGTGCGCGGTCGGCGTGGCGCCGTGTCAGGCGGCGTCGGCGTACGAGTCGACGACCGAGAGGTCGAGCGCGAAGTCGACCGGGGCGGCGCCGAAGAGCAGGCGGCCGGCCTCGTCGGCGGACGCGCGCACGGCCGCGGCGACCTCGTCGGCCACCGCGGCGGGGGAGTGCACGACGACCTCGTCGTGCAGGAAGAACACGAGGTGCGGCCGGCCGTCGATCGCGCGCAGGCGCCGCCGCAGGGACGCCATCCAGCACATCGCCCACTCGGCGGCGGTGCCCTGGACGACGAAGTTGCGCGTGAACCGGCCGCGGTCACGGGCGCGGCGGCGGGTCTCGCGGACGTCGTCAGCCCCCGCGCCCTCGCCCGCCGCGGCGGTGAGCGCCGACCGCAGCGCGGCGGACGCCGGCGGCGACGACCGGCCGAGCCACGTCGTGACGACGTCCCCGCGCTCGCCGGCCCGCGCGGCCTCCTCCACGAGCCCGACGGCCCGCGGGAACGCCCGCGTGAGGTGCGGCATGAGCTGCGCCGCGGCGCCCGACGTCGCCCCGTAGATCGCCCCGAGCATCGCGTACTTGGCGTCCTTGCGGGTCGGCACGACGCCCGCGTCGGCGACGCCCTGGTACAGGTCGGCGTGCCGCGCGGCGGCGGCCATGTCGCGGTCACCCGACATCGCGGCGAGCACGCGCGGCTCGAGCTGCGCGGCGTCGGCGACGACGAGCCGCCAGCCCGGGTCGGCGCGGACGGCGTCGCGCACCTGCGCGGGCAGCTGCAGCGCCCCGCCGCCGTCCGACGCCCACCGCCCGGTGACGACGCCGCCGACGACGTAGTCCGGCCGGAACCGCCCGTCGTGGACCCACTGGTCGAGCCACGCCCACCCGTTGGCGGACAGCAGGCGTGCGAGCTTCTTGTACTCGAGCAGCGGCGCCACCACCGGGTGGTCGAGCCCGCGGACCTCCCACTTGCTCGTCGACTGCACGTCGAACCCCTGCAGGCGCAGCGCGCGCAGCAGGTCCGGCGGGGAGTCGGGGTTGAGGTGCGGGGCGACGAGGGCCGTGCGGATCTCGTCGGCCAGCGCCTCGAGCCGCTCCGGGCGCGCGCCGCCCCACGGCCGCGGGCCCAGCAGGTCGGTGAGGATCGCGTCGTGCACGGCCGCGTCCCACGGCAGGCCGTCGTGGTGCATCTCCGCCGCGATGAGGGCGCCCGTGGACTCGGCGGCGAGCAGGAGCCGCAGCCGGCCCGGGTGCGTGGCGCCGGCGACGGCGTCGAGCTGCGCGCGCAGCTCGGCGAGCGGGTCGCGCGCCGCGGCGGGCGCGGGCGCGTCGTCCAGCGCGTCGAGGTCGTCGAGCAGGGCGAGGTCGTCGAAGAGGGACGGCGCGTGCGGGGCGGGTGCCGGCGCGTCGGCGTCCCACGGGCCCGGCGGCGCCTGCGCGAGCGCCGACGCGGTCGTCGTCGCGGAGTGCCGCAGGATCGCGTGGCAGAGCCGCAGGTCGTGCGACCGCTCGACCCGCACGCCGGCCGTCAGCAGCGCCGGGTAGCGGGCGCGCGTGTCGTCCCACACCCACCGCGGCGGGGCACCGCTGCGGGCGGCCTCGACGCGCGCGACCTCGGCAGGCAGGGCGTCGGCGGCGACCGTCCGCCGGCCGGTCTCCGCCGCGTGCTCGTCGAGCTCGACCAGCGTGACGGTGCGCGCGGACGCGTCGGGCCCGTCGGGGGCGACGAGCACGTACGCGGGCACGGCTCATCCTCCCGCCCGCCACCGACACGTCGCGCCGGCGGCGGGCCCACGCGACTCAGCCCGGGACGTTCCGCGGGTCGTGCCCGTAGGAGTTGCGCTGGTGGATGCGGCCGTCGAGCCCGTGGATGACGTGCTCGACCTGCAGGTCGCGCGCGGCGTCACGGCCCGCGTCGACGGCCTGCTCGCGCGTGTCGTACGCGCCGCCCAGGGTCGAGGACTGCCCCTCGACCTCGTTGCACCACTTCCCGTCCTTGTGCACCGTGTGCACGGCTCCGCCCGGCATGGGACCTCCTCGTTCGGGTCCCCCGAGTCTCACCCGGCGCGGTCGCCGCCGCAGCCGGAGCCACAGGTCAGCGCGTCAGCGCCGCCCGCACGGCGGCACCGGGGACCGCGAGCCACAGGTCGCCGTCGGGCCCGTCGAGCGTGACGAGCACGTCGCCGGTCGCCTCGTCGAGCAGCACCGCCGCGCGCCCCACGTCGTACGCCGTGCCGGGTGTCAGCATCGCGTCGAGCACCGGGTCGGTCGGCCACGCGAGCGTCGTCACCCCGTCCGCCGTGAACACGTGCGCCACGAGCGTCGTGCCGTCGCGGTGCAGCGTGGCCGTGACCGTCTCGGCCGTCCGCAGCACGACGCAGGCCGCGTGCGTGAGCGCCGACGTCGCCGTGATCCTGTGCATGGTGCCGCCCCTCCCTCGAGCCGTCGTGGGGTAGGGGTGCGGACGGGGGTCCGTGATACGTCGGGGCCGGCACGCCGGTGCCGACGACAACGCCGGGTCGGGCGTCCGTCCTCCCGGCTAGCGTGCGGCGCATGGCCGACCCCGCACCCGTCGCACGCCCGTCGGAGCGCGCGTCCGACGTCGCCCGCGCGCGGTACCTGGCGTCGCTCGCCGGGTCCTGGGACGCCCTCGCGGCACCGCACCCGGACGCGCACGTCGTCCGCGGCCGCGGCTTCCTCGCGCTGCGGCACCCCCGCCACCCGGTGCTCACGAACGTCGCCCTGCTCGACGCGGGTGCCGTCGACGACGCGCTGACGGCGGTCGCGCCCGGGCCCTTCGCCGCGTGGTCGTGCGACGCCGCCGGCGACGCCGCGCTCGCGGGCGCGGGGCTGCGCCGGGACGTGCCGACGGTGCCCATGCTCGCGCGCCTCGACGCGCTGCCCCCGGCGGCCGGCGACGTGGGCGCACGCGCGGTCGCGCCCGCGGTCGTGGCCCGGCTCAACGGCGTCGACCCGGCCCTGCTGGCGGGCGTCCCGGAGGTCCGGGCGTGGACGACCGCCGGCGGCGAGGCGGGCCTCGTGCTCCAGCCGGTGGACGACGACGTCGTCGTGTCGTTCGTCGTCACCCGTCCGGACGCGCGTCGGCGCGGCCTGGCCACCGCGCTGCTCACCGCCGCGCTGCACGGGGCGCGCGCCGACGGCGCCACGACCGCGACGCTCCAGTCGACGCCCGACGGGCGCGGGCTCTACGAGCGGCTCGGGTTCGCGGCGGTGGGCCGGTGGCAGGAGTGGGTCCCGGCCTGACGCGGCGGTGGCGGCCCGGGAGGTGCCGGGC
>NZ_JBHUZW010000084.1:0-17471 GCF_042667215.1 Cellulomonas sp. NPDC057328
GGGCCGGTACCCACCCGGGTACCGGCCCTCGCCGCGTGCGTGCGGCCGTGCGGTGCGGTGCGGTGCGGTGCGGTGCGTCAGACGGTGACGGGCTCCGCGGCGGCGACCGCCGGGACGTCCACGCGGGCCGCGACCCGGCGCAGCGCCTCGCCGATGACGATGAGGACGACACCGAGGCCGAAGACCAGCAGCGCGACGCCGAAGGCGACGATCGAGGTGAAGAGCGAGGCCCGCAGGAACGAGCCGTTCATCATCGTGTCGCGGACCGGGTCCTCGCGGTCCAGCTGCGAGTAGGTCTTGCCGCCCGACGCGTCGAGCGCGTGGTGGTTGATGATGTCGGCCTGCGCCCACGCCTCCCACGGCGTGTCGACGAGCTCCCCGGCGAAGGACGAGGCGTCCTCGGCGACGGTGATCTGCTCGTTGCGCAGGTTGCCGGAGACGAGCGCCCACGTGGCCGTGCCGGCGACGGCGAAGATCATGCCGAACACCATCACCACGACGGCGAGGGCCTTGAGGTGGGCGGGCTTGCGGACTGCTGCGGACATCGGACTCCCCGATCCTTCTGCTTCTCCCCGAAGCGGGCCCGTCCCCGCGGGGAGCGGTCCCGGTGAGCTGTTCTGCTCACGTGACCACTGTGCTCCCGCGTCGGGCCCGCGCCCTGGGACCCTGGTCCCACGTCCAGGAGCACGCGCGGACGGGATCGGCCGCGGATCGGGCCGGGGTCAGGATCTAGGGCCTGACCTGCGCAGACGCACCGGGACCTACGGCCCGGCCGGGCACGCCGCGAGGACCGCGGCGCGGGCGTACTCCGCCTCCGCCGCCGCCAGCACGTCGTCCCACGCGAAGGCGGGACGCACGGTCCGGACGTGCGCGCGCAGCCGCGCGAGGAGGTCGCGGTCCTCGGCGAGGAGCACCACGGCCTCGGCCATCTCGGCGTCGTCGGCGACGAGGAAGCCGTCGCGCCCGTCGGCGACGAACTCCGCGATCCCGGTGCCCCGGTGCGCGAGCACGACGAGGCCGGCGGTGCGCGCCTCGAGCGCGGCGATGCCGAACGCCTCGAGGCGGGCCGGGGCGAGGAAGACGTCCGCGTCGGCGTACGCGGCGCGCAGCTCGTCGCGGGGAAGACGCCCGGCGAGCGTCACGACGTCGTCGAGGCCGAGCGCCGCCACGCGCGCGGTGAGGGCGTCCCGCACGGGGCCGTCGCCGATCACCGTGAGGTGCAGCGCGCCGGGCGGCAGGCGGCGCGCGGCCGCGGCGACCACCTCGACGAGCGGCACGGCGCGCTTGCGCGGGGCGAGCCGCATGGTCGCCACGAGCCGCACCGGGCCGTCGGCGGGGGCCTCGGCCGCCGGTGCGGGTGCCCAGCGGTCCGCGTCGATCCCGTTCGGCACGACCGCGACGTCGGCACCGCCGAACAGCTCGCGCACCCGGTCCGCCGCCGCGGTGCTCACGGCGCTGAGGGCCGCCCGGGGCCGCGCCCAGCGGGTGCGCCGGACCAGCGCCGACGCCGGGCCGGCGACGCCGTCGAGCATGCAGTGCCACGTGACGGCCGTCGGCAGGCCCGCCGCGGTGGCGAGGCGGGCGCCGTCGAACGCGAACGGCGAGAGCACACCCGCGTGCACGTGCACCACGTCCGGCCGCACCGTCGCGAACGCGTCCCGCAGCAGGCGCGGGCCGGCGACGGGGTTGACGGGCAGGTCGAACGGCAGCCGTGCGCCGAGGCGGTGCACGTGCACGCCGTCCTCGACGTCGACGACGCCGCCGCGCTCGCCGCCCTCGCCGAGCGTCGCGGTGACCACGTGCACCTCGTGGCCGGCGGCGGCCTGGTGCCGGGCGAGGTCGCCGACCTGCGTCTCGATGCCGCCCGTGCGGGGCGCGAAGCAGTCGGAGACGTGGACGACGCGCACGTCAGGCGGTGGGCGCCGCGCCGGCCGCCTGGTCGATGCGCGCCTGCGCCTGCGCGTGCACACGGCGCTCGAGCACGAACGACATGACGGGCACGACGCCCGCGAGCGCCATCGTGACCAGGCGCCCGAGCCGCCACCGCAGCGTGGACCACAGGTCGAACACCGTCACCAGGTACACGACGTACACCCAGCCGTGCACCATCGCGATGATCCGCGCGGCCTCCGAGCGCGGGTCGCCCTCGACGGTGAAGCCCGGCACCTGCAGCACGTACTTGAGCACCATCTCGACGCACAGCAGCAGGAGCATGGCGCCGGTCACCCACGCCATGACGCGGTAGCGCCGCAGCGACCCCGAGGCCTTGCGCACCCAGGTGGCGGTGGCCGCGGACGGGGCGGCACCCGGCGCGGTGCCCGGGGTGGTGCCGGCGGTCGCGGGGTCGGGCTGGGTGGTCACGTCGTCCTCTCGTCGGTCCGTCGGCGTCGCGGGCGGGGTCGGGCGGGAGGTCACTCCCACTCGATGGTGCCCGGCGGCTTGCTCGTGACGTCGAGGACGACCCGGTTGACCTCGGGCACCTCGTTGGTGATGCGGGTGGAGATGACCTGCAGGACGTCGTACGGCAGGCGCGTCCAGTCGGCCGTCATGGCGTCCTCGGACGAGACCGGGCGCAGCACGACCGGGTGGCCGTACGTGCGGCCGTCGCCCTGCACGCCGACCGAGCGCACGTCGGCGAGCAGCACGACGGGGCACTGCCAGATCTCGCGGTCGAGGCCGGCGCGCGTGAGCTCCTCGCGGGCGATCGCGTCGGCCGCGCGCAGCGTCTCCAGCCGCTCGGCCGTCACGGCGCCGACGATGCGGATGCCCAGGCCGGGGCCGGGGAACGGCTGGCGCCACACGATCGACTCGGGCACCCCCAGCTCGAGGCCCACGGCGCGCACCTCGTCCTTGAACAGCGTCCGCAGCGGCTCGACGAGCTCGAACTGCAGGTCCTCGGGCAGGCCGCCGACGTTGTGGTGCGACTTGATGTTGGCCGCGCCCTCGCCGCCGCCGGACTCGACGACGTCGGGGTACAGCGTGCCCTGCACGAGGAACTGCACGGTCTCGCCGTGCTCGCCGGCGTCCTCGACGACCTCGCGCGCGGCGTCCTCGAACACGCGGATGAACTCGCGGCCGATGATCTTGCGCTTGGTCTCCGGGTCGCTCACGCCCTGCAGCGCGTGCAGGAACCGCTCGCGCGCGTCGACGACCTTCAGCCGCACACCCGTCGCGGCGACGAAGTCCTGCTCGACCTGCTCCGCCTCGCCCGAGCGCAGCAGCCCGTGGTCGACGAACACGCACGTGAGCTGGTCGCCGACGGCACGCTGCACGAGCGCGGCCGCGACGGACGAGTCGACGCCTCCGGACAGGCCGCAGATGACCCGCGCGTCGCCGACCTGCGCGCGGATGCGCTCGACCTGCTCGGCGATGACGTTGCCGGGGTTCCAGTCGGCCGCGAGGCCCGCGCCGCGGTAGAGGAAGTTCTCGAGCGCCTTCTGGCCCAGCGGGGAGTGCTTGACCTCCGGGTGCCACTGCACGCCGTACAGGCGCCGCTCGCGGTCCTCGAAGGCCGCGACGGGGCTGCCGGCGGACGTCGCGAGCACGTCGAACCCGGGCGGGGCCGCGTGCACGGCGTCACCGTGGCTCATCCACACCGTCTGCTGCTCGGGGCTGCCGTCCAGCACGGTGCCCGCGTCGGTGACCTCGACGGCCGTGCCCCCGTACTCACGCTGGCCGGTCTGCGCGACCGTGCCGCCGAGTGCCTGCGCCATCGCCTGGAAGCCGTAGCAGATGCCGAGCACCGGGACGCCGGCCTCGAACAGCTCCGGCCCGACGAACGGCGCACCCGTCGCGTACACCGACGACGGCCCGCCGGACAGGATGATCGCGGCCGGGTCCTTGGCCAGCAGGTCCTCGACCGACGCCGTGTGCGGCACGATCTCGGAGTACACGTTGGCCTCACGCACCCGCCGCGCGATCAGCTGCGCGTACTGGGCGCCGAAGTCGACGACCAGGACGGGACGGTGGGTGGTGGCGGGCTCGGGGGGCTGCGTCACGCCCCACAGCCTAGTTGCGGCGGGGGGCCGTCCCCGCACCGGCCCGGGACAAGGCCCCGGGGAAAAGGTGTTCCGGGTGTGTCGGTCCCCGCACGTAACGTGAGGCCGGTGCGCTCCCTGCCCCTCGCCGACCCCGGCACCCCGCCCCTGCGCGGCCCCGTCACGTACCTGTGGTGGATCGCCCGCCGGCAGTGGGGCATCCTCCTCGCCGCCGTCGCGTGCGGCGTCGTCCTCTTCGGCTGCCAGGCGTTCCTCCCGTACCTGACCGGGCAGGCGATCGACGACGGGCTGGCCGAGGGGTTCGGCCCGGGCGTCCTGCGGGCCACCGGGCTGCTGCTCCTGCTCGGGCTCGTCAGCGCGGGCGCGGGCGCGCTCGGTCACCGGTACGACGTGCAGAACTGGCTGCGCGCCGCGTTCACGACGTCGCAGCTGGTCGGCCGCACGGCCGCCCGGTCCGGCGCGGCGATCACGGCCGAGCTGCCCACCGGCGAGGTGGTGTCCGCGGTGGCGAACGACGCGCTGCGGGTGGGCGAGGTCTACGCGACGCTCGCGCGGTTCGTCGGCTCCCTCGTGGCCTACGCGGCCGTCGCCGTGCTCATGCTGCGCGTGTCGGTGCCCCTGGGCGTCATCGTGCTCGTCGGCCTGCCGACCGTCGCGGCCGTGCTCGGCCTGCTGGTCAAGCCGCTGCAGCGGCGCCAGGCCGCGCAGCGCGAGGCGTCGGGACGGCTGACGACGCTCGGTGCCGACACGGTGTCCGGCCTGCGCATCCTGCGCGGCATCGGCGGCGAGCAGGTGTTCACCGGGCGGTACCGGACCCAGTCGCAGCTCGTGCGGCGCCGCGGCGAGGAGGTCGCGGTCACGCAGTCGTGGCTCGACGCGCTCCAGGTGCTGCTGCCGGGCCTCTTCGTCGTCGCGCTCGTCTGGGTGGGCGCGCACATGGCGCTGGAGGGCACCATCACGCCCGGCGAGCTCGTCACCACGTACGGCTACGCGGCGTTCCTCGCCTGGCCCGTGCAGAACGCGACGATGATGCTGCAGGCCACCACCCGCGCCCACGTCGCGGCCCGCAAGGTCCTCGCCGTGCTGCGCGTCGTGCCGGCGACGGGGGTGCGCGCCGCCACGGCGACGCCGCCGCCGCCCGGGTCGGCGCTCGTCGACGAGGCCAGCGGCGTCACGCTCGAGCCCGGCCGGGTCGTGGCGCTCGTCAGCGCCGACCCGGACGAGTCCGCGCGCATCGCCACGCGGCTCGGCCGGTTCGACGACGAGGCCGAGGCGGCGACCCCGGTGCGCCTGGGCGGCGTCCTGCTCGCCGACCTGCCCAAGGACGTCGTGCGCGAGCGCGTCGTCGTCGCCGAGGCCATGCCGCACCTGTTCTCCGGCCCGCTGGCGCAGGAGCTCGACGTGCGCGGCACGGGGGCGCGCGACGAGGTGCTGCGCGCGATGGCGCTCGCCGACGCGCAGGACGTGCTCGACTCGGTGCCCGACGGCATCGACGGCGAGCTGCCCGAGAAGGGCCGCTCGCTGTCCGGCGGCCAGCGCCAGCGCGTCGCGCTCGCCCGCGCCCTGCTCACCGAGGCCGAGGTGCTCGTGCTCGTCGAGCCCACGAGCGCCGTGGACGCGCACACCGAGGCCCGGATCGCCGCACGCCTCGCCGGTTCCCGTCGCGGGCGCACGACGCTCGTCGTGACGGCCAGCCCGCTCGTGCTCGACCACGTCGACGAGGTCCAGCTCGTGCGCGACGGCGTGCTCGTCGCGCGCGGCACGCACGCCGGCCTGCTCGACGGGGCGGCCGGGCCCGGCGTCGCGGCGGAGTACCGCCGCGTCGTCGGCCGGCGGATGGACGACGACGCCGCGGCCGCGCCGCGGGACGCCGACGTGCCGGAGGACCTGCCGGCACCCGCCCTCGCCGCACCCGGCGCGCGCGACGACCACGACCACGGGGGTGAGGCATGAGCACGGCCACCACGCTGCCCGTCGCCGACGGCGACGTCGTGCGGCGGTACGCCGGCGGCCTGCTGCGCCGCAACCGCCGCCCGCTCGGGCGCATCGCGCTCCTGCACACGCTCGCGGCCGTCGCCGGCCTGGCGGGGCCCTGGCTGCTCGGCCGCCTGGTCGACGCCGTCACGGCCGGCACGACCGCGCGGTACGTCGACACGCTCGTCGCCGTCGGCGTGGTCGCCGTCCTGCTGCAGACCGGGCTGATCCGGTACGCGCAGCGCGCGTCCATGCTGTTCGGCGAGGAGGTGTTCGCGCAGCTGCGCGAGGAGTTCGTCGAGACGGTGACGGCGCTGCCGCTGTCCACCGTCGAGCGCGCCGGCACGGGCGACCTCGTCGCGCGCACCACCAACGACGTCAACAAGCTGCAGCACGCCGTCCGGTTCGGCGTCCCGCGCGTCATCGTCGCGGTCGTCACGATCGGCCTCACCGTCGCCGCGTCGGTGCTGCTGTCGCCGCTCGTGTCGCTCGGGCTGTTCGTCGGCGTGCCGTCGATGGTGCTCACCGTGCGCTGGTACCTGCGCCGTGCGACGCCCGCCTACGTGCGCGAGGCCGCGACGTACGCGGTGCTCAACGGCACGATCACGGAGACGGTCGAGGGCGCGCGCACGGTCGACGCCCTCGGGCTCGCCGGGCGCCGGACGCGCCGCATCGACGCGGACCTCGCCGACGCGTTCGACGCCGAGAAGGTGACCCTGCGCCTGCGCACGGTCCTGTTCCCCGCGATCGACCTCGCGTTCGTGCTCGCGCCCGTCGCGGTGCTGCTGTGGGGCGGGTGGCTCGCCGCGGACGGCCGTGTGACGCTCGGCGCGGTGACCACGATCGTGCTCTACGCGTACCAGATGGCCGGCCCGGTCTGGGAGCTCATCTTCTGGGTCGACGAGATCCAGGTCGCCGCCACCGCGCTCGCGCGGATCGTCGGCGTCCAGCTCGTCGCGCCGGACCGCGAGGCGACGGGCGCGACGCCGACGGACGAGCGGGTCGCCACCCGCGGGCTGCGCTACGCCTACCGCGAGGGGCACGACGTCCTGCACGGCATCGACCTCGACCTCGCCCCCGGCGAGCGGCTCGCGGTCGTGGGTCCGTCGGGTGCCGGCAAGTCCACGCTCGGCCGGATGATCGCCGGCATCCACCCGCCCACCGGCGGCACCGCGACCGTGGGCGGCGTGCCGCTCGTCGACCTGCCCCTCGACGACCTGCGCGGCCACGTCGCGCTCGTCACGCAGGAGCACCACGTGTTCGTCGGGACGCTCGCGGACAACCTGCGCCTCGCGCGGGTGGGCGCGGACGACGCCGAGCTCGAGCACGCGCTGCGCGCCGTCGACGCGTGGGACTGGGTGCAGGCCCTGCCCGAGGGGCTCGCCACCGAGGTCGGCTCGGGCGGGGCGCCGCTCACGCCCGCGCAGGCGCAGCAGGTCGCGCTCGCGCGGCTCGTGCTGCTCGACCCGCACACCCTCGTGCTCGACGAGGCGACGTCGCTGCTCGACCCGCGCGCCGCGCGGCACCTCGAGCGGTCGCTGTCGGCGGTGCTCGCCGGCCGGACGGTCGTCGCGATCGCGCACCGGCTGCACACCGCCCACGACGCCGACCGCGTCGCGGTCGTCGACGGCGGGCGGATCAGCGAGATCGGCCCGCACGAGGAGCTCGTCGCCGCGCGCGGCGAGTACGCGGCGCTGTGGCACTCGTGGCAGCACGAGTCGTCGGACCGCGGCTGACGGACGGCTGCCGGCTCGCCGCACCCGAGTGACCGCACGTGACCGGTCGCACCTGACCGGCCGCACCCGTCCGTCGGCGCGGCGCGCGCTCAGCGCGTCGCGCCGGCGACCTCCGGCGGCGCCACGCCGCGCCCGGGGTCGGCGCCGTCGTCACGGGGCCCGTCGCCGCTCGCGTCACTGGCCGCGTCGGCAGGGCCCTCAGCCGGCTCCCCGGGCTCGTCCCCGGGGATCGGCGGCCGCCCCGCCGCCTCGTCGCGCACGAGCCGCCACCACAGGCCGACGGCGAACAGGCCGAAGATCCACCACTGCGCCGCGTAGGCGAGGTTCTGGATGTTCAGGCCCGTCCCGGCCCGGGTCGGCGGGGCCAGCAGCTCGAGGTCCGCGGGGTCGGCCGGCTCGACCGACGCGACGACGAGGTACCCCGTGTAGACGGGCGCGCCCCAGACGTGCACGAGCTGCGCCGGGCTGATGGCGTCCGTGCGGCCGTCGACCACGGCGGCGCCGGCCTCCTCCCCGCCCTGCAGCCAGCCGACCACGGTGACGGGACCGGCGGGCACGTCCGCGACCGGTTCCGTGCCCGGCGTCCAGCCGCGCACCACGGGAAGCAGGGTGCCGCCCGTGGCATGCGCGTCCGCGGCCTGCCCGCCCGCGCCCGGCTGCCCCGCGCCGGCGCCCTGCTCCTCCGCGCCCGCGCCGTCGACGCGCAGCGGCGTCAGCACGAGCGCGCCCTCGGTCGCGCCGTCGTGCGCGCGCCCCTCGACCAGCAGCGTGCCCGGCTCCCAGGTGCCCGTGACGACGACCTTGCGGGCGACCATCTCGCCCGTCACGGACGCGCCCGGCACGAGCACGTCGGCCAGCGGCACCGGGTCCGCCTCGGCGACCTCGGCGGCGCGGCGCTCCTCCGCGGCGGCACCGCGGACCTCGGCGCGCTCGAGCTGCCACGCGCCCAGCCGCCCGCACACCGCGGCGGCCGCGAGCAGCAGCACGAGCAGGCCGAGCATGCGCGGGCGCACGGCGGCGCGCCACACGGAGGTCGGTGCGTCGGCCACACCTCACGGTAACCCCCGCGACCGGTCGTCCCGTGCGGTCGACGGAGTCCCCCGGCCGCACGCCGGGCCGACCCCAGCCCCCGCGTCGACGGCCGTTCACCCGGCGGTGCCCGCGGCGCCCTGCGGGCCCGTCGTGGGTGCGGTTGTATGGCATGTGGCCAGGAGCACACCAGCTCTGGGCCGGACGTCCCGCCCCCCGTCCAGCCCGCACGGAAGGCTGGGTGACTAGGGACGACGCCTCGATCCACGAGCAACGGAGGGGACATGAGCACGAGCACCGCCAGGGACCCGCAGCGCACCACGGAGAGCCCCGCGCCGATCGCCGCCGGCGACTTCGCCGCCGCGGAGGCCCGGGCCGCGTGGCGCACCGGCGCCGGCCGCCTCGACGACGCGACCCTCGAGCGGATCGACAAGTGGTGGCGCGCCGCCAATTACATGTCGGTCGGCCAGATCTACCTGCTCGACAACCCCCTCCTGCGCCGCCCGCTGCAGCGCGAGGACGTGAAGCCGCGCCTGCTCGGTCACTGGGGCACGACACCCGGCCTGAACTTCCTGTACGCGCACCTGAACCGCGCGGTCGCCGAGCGCGAGCAGTCGACGATCTACGTGACCGGCCCCGGCCACGGCGGCCCCGGGCTCGTGGCGAGCGCCTACCTCGACGGTACGTACTCGGAGGTCTACTCCGACGTGACCGAGGACGAGGAGGGCCTGCGCCGGCTGTTCCGGCAGTTCTCCTTCCCGGGCGGGATCCCCAGCCACGTGGCCCCCGAGACGCCGGGGTCGATCCACGAGGGCGGTGAGCTCGGCTACGCGCTGAGCCACGCGTACGGCGCGGCCTTCGACAACCCGCACCTGCTCGTCGCGGCCGTCGTCGGCGACGGCGAGGCGGAGACGGGCCCGCTCGCCACCAGCTGGCACTCGAACAAGTTCGTCAACCCGCGCCAGGACGGCGTCGTGCTGCCGATCCTGCACCTCAACGGGTACAAGATCGCGAACCCGACGATCCTCGCGCGCATCAGCGACGACGAGCTGCACGACCTCATGGTGGGCTACGGCCACGAGCCGTTCGTGTTCGTCGCGGGGTTCGACGACGAGGAGCCGGTGAGCGTGCACCGCCGCTTCGCGGAGCTCCTCGACGAGGTCCTCGACCGCATCGCGGCGATCAAGCAGCGCGCCGCGGAGGGCGACGAGTCCCGGCCGATGTGGCCGATGATCGTCTTCCGCACGCCGAAGGGCTGGACGGGACCGGCAGAGATCGACGGCAAGAAGACGACCGGCTCGTGGCGCGCGCACCAGGTCCCGCTCGCGAGCGCCCGGGACACGCCCGAGCACCTCGCCGTGCTGCAGGAGTGGCTGGCGTCGTACCGGCCGGAGGAGCTCTTCGACGCCACGGGACGCGTCGACGCCGACATCCGGGCCCTGGCACCGTCCGGCGAGCTGCGCATGAGCGCGAACCCGCACACCAACGGCGGCCTGCTCATGCGCGACCTGCGCCTCCCGGACTTCCGCGAGTTCGCGCAGGACGTGCCCCGACCCGGCGGGAGCTTCGCCGAGGCGCCGCGCGTGCTCGGCCAGTTCCTCACCGAGGTCGTGCGCCGCAACCCGGACAACTTCCGGATCTTCGGGCCGGACGAGACGGCGTCGAACCGCCTGCAGGCCGTGTACGACGCGACCGACAAGCAGTGGAACGCCGAGTTCGAGGGGCCGGACGTCGACGAGCACATGGCCCGGGCCGGCCGCGTCATGGAGATGCTGTCGGAGCACCAGTGCCAGGGGTGGCTCGAGGGGTACCTGCTCACCGGGCGGCACGGCCTGTTCACGAGCTACGAGGCGTTCATCCACATCGTCGACTCGATGTTCAACCAGCACGCGAAGTGGCTCAAGGTCACCAACGACATCCCGTGGCGGCGGCCGATCGCGAGCCTGAACTACCTGCTCTCGAGCCACGTGTGGCGCCAGGACCACAACGGCTTCAGCCACCAGGACCCCGGCTTCATCGACCACGTGGTCAACAAGAAGGCCGAGGTCGTGCGCGTCTACCTGCCGCCGGACGCGAACACCCTGCTGTCCACGTACGACCACTGCCTGCGCAGCCGGCAGTACGTCAACGTCGTCGTGGCCGGCAAGCAGCCCGCACCGAACTTCCTCACGATGGACGAGGCCGTCGCCCACTGCACGCGCGGCCTCGGCATCTGGGAGTGGGCCGGCAGCGAGGTGCCGGGCGAGGAGCCGGACGTCGTGCTCGCGGCGGCCGGCGACGTGCCCACGCTGGAGGTGCTCGCCGCGGCGGACATCCTCAAGCGCGAGCTGCCGCAGCTGAAGATCCGCGTCGTCAACGTCGTGGACCTCATGCGGCTGCAGGACGAGCGCGAGCACCCGCACGGGCTCTCCGACCGCGAGTTCGACACGCTGTTCACGACCGACCGGCCGATCGTGTTCGCGTACCACGGCTACCCGTGGCTCATCCACCGCCTGACGTACCGCCGCAACGGGCACAAGAACCTGCACGTGCGCGGCTACAAGGAGGAGGGCACGACCACGACGCCGTTCGACATGGTCATGCTCAACGACCTCGACCGGTACCGGCTCGTCATCGACGTGATCGACCACGTGCACTGGCTGCGCGCCTCCCACGCCGGCCTGCGCCAGCGCATGGTCGACGCCCGCATCGCGGCCCGCCAGTACACGCGCGAGCACGGCGAGGACATCCCGGAGGTCCGTGACTGGGTGTGGCCGGACGCCGGCGAGACGGGCACCGAGGTCGGCGGCCCGCAGCAGGACCGCGTGTCGACGCCCACGGACACCGGCGGGGACAACGAGTAGCAGCACCACGTCGGTGGGTGCGGCGGCCGGCCGGTCGCCGCACCCACCACCCGTCCGCCGCCGGGGAGCGGCGGGCGACCTCGGGAGGAAGAGCACGCAGTGGCCCGCACGATCTACGTCATGTCCGCGGAGGGCGACACCGGCAAGTCCGTCGTCGCGCTCGGTCTGGTCGACCTGCTCACGCGGTCGGTGCAACGGGTCGGGGTGTTCCGGCCCGTCGCCCGCTCGACGGACGAGCGCGACTACGTCCTCGACCTCCTGCTCGCGCACGACGGCGTCGACATCTCCTACGACGAGGCCGTCGGCGCCACGTACGACGAGGTGATCGCCGACCCCGAGGCCGCGCTGTCGGGGATCGTCACGCGGTTCCACGAGGTGGAGCGCCGCTGCGACGCGGTCGTCGTCGTCGGCACGGACTACACCGACGTCGCCGGCCCGACCGAGCTCGCCTACAACGCGCGCGTCGCCGCGAACCTCGCGGCCCCGGTGCTGCTCGTGGTCAACGGCGCGAACCGCAGCCCCGAGGACGTGCGGCACGCCGCCGAGGTCGCGGGCACGGAGATCGCCGCCAACCACGCGCAGGTCGTCGGCGTCGTCGCCAACCGGGTCGCCCCCGGCGGGATGGACGCGGTGGTGCAGGCCCTGTCCGGGACCGCGCCCGTGTGGGCCCTGCCGGAGTCGCCGCTGCTGTACGCCCCCACGCTGCGCCAGCTCATGGACGCGGTCGGCGGCGAGCTGACGAGCGGCGACGAGGAGCTGCTCGCGCGCGAGGTGCTCGACGTCGTCGTCGGCGCCATGTCGATCGAGCACCTGCTCGACCGCCTGCAGGACGGGGCCGTCGTCATCACGCCCGGCGACCGCGCCGACGTGCTGCTGGGGCTGCTGCTGGCGCACCAGGCCGACGGCTTCCCCTCGCTCGCGGGCATCATCCTCAACGGCGGCCTGACGCCGGCCGACAGCATCCAGCGGCTCGTCGAGGGCCTCGGCTCGCGCCTGCCGCTCATCCGGACGCACCTCGGCACCTTCCGGTCGGCGAGCGCCGCCGCCCGGACGCGCGGCCGGCTGACGCACGACGCGCAGCGCAAGGTCGACACCGCCCTCGCCCTGTTCGAGCAGCACGTGGACGGGGCCGCGCTGCTCGCCGCCCTGGACGTGCAGCGGCCCGAGGTCGTGACGCCGCTCATGTTCGAGTACCAGCTGCTCGCGCGGGCACGGGGCGACCGCCAGCGCATCGTCCTGCCCGAGGGCGGCGACGACCGCATCCTGCGCGCGGCGTCCACGCTGCTCCAGCGGCAGGTCGCCGACCTGACGATCCTCGGCGACGAGGCGTCGATCCGGGCGCGCGCCACCGAGCTGGGCCTCGACCTCGACGAGGCGCAGGTCATCGACCCCAAGAGCGGCGAGACGCTCGAGACGTTCGCGGCCGCGTACACCGAGATGCGCAGGCACAAGGGCATGACCATCGAGCGGGCCCGCGAGATCGTCTCGTCGGTGTCGTACTTCGGCACCCTGATGGTCCAGCTCGGGCACGCGGACGGGATGGTCTCCGGGGCGATCCACACGACCGCGCACACCATCAAGCCGTCGTTCGAGATCATCAAGACCGCGCCCGGCACGTCGAGCGTGTCCAGCGCCTTCCTCATGTGCCTCGAGGACCGCGTGCTGGTCTACGCCGACTGCGCCGTCATCCCGGACCCGACGGCCGAGCAGCTCGCGGACATCGCGATCTCGTCGGCCGGCACGGCCGCCCAGTTCGGGATCGAGCCGCGCATCGCGATGCTGTCGTACTCGACGGGCGAGTCCGGCACGGGTGCCGACGTGGACAAGGTGCGCGCCGCGACCGCCCTGGTCCGCGAGCGCCGTCCCGACCTGTCGGTCGAGGGCCCGATCCAGTACGACGCCGCTGTGGACGCGTCCGTCGCGAAGACGAAGATGCCGGACTCGGCGGTCGCGGGCCGCGCGACCGTCTTCGTCTTCCCCGACCTCAACACCGGCAACAACACGTACAAGGCCGTGCAGCGCTCGGCCGGCGCCGTGGCGATCGGGCCGGTGCTGCAGGGCCTGCGCAAGCCCGTCAACGACCTGTCGCGGGGCGCGCTCGTGCAGGACATCGTCAACACGGTGGCGATCACCGCGATCCAGGCGCAGGCGCTGTCCGCCCCGGCGGCGGAGGCCGCCGACCCCGACGTCGCCCAGCCCGAGCCCCGGGAGACCGCGACGCCCGAGACCCCGGCGCCGTCCGTCGACCCCGCCCCCGCGCCCGCCACCACCACCGCCCCGGAGGCCTGAGCCCGATGACCACCACCCCCTCGGGCGGCGCCCGCGGCACCGTCCTCGTCGTCAACTCCGGCTCGTCGTCGGTGAAGTACCAGCTCGTCGACCCGGTCACGGGCGAGGCGGTCGCGTCGGGCCTGGTGGAGCGCATCGGCGAGGCGCGAGGCGCGGTCAAGCACGTCGCCCACGGCGAGACCACACGCCGCGAGACGCCGGTGCCGGACCACGCCGAGGCGCTGCGCGTCGTGCTCGGCCTGTTCGACGAGATCGGCCCCGACCTGTCGACGTCGCACGTCGTCGCCGTCGGGCACCGCGTCGTGCAGGGCGGCTCGCGGTTCGACGGGCCGGTGCTCGTCGACGACGCCGTCGAGGCGGCGATCGAGGAGCTGTCGCCGCTGGCGCCGCTGCACAACCCGCCCAACCTCACCGGCATCCGCGTCGCGAAGGCGCTGCTGCCCGACGTCCCGCACGTGGCCGTCTTCGACACCGCGTTCTTCCGCACGCTGCCCGACGCCGCCGCGACGTACGCGATCGACACGGCGGTGGCCGAGGAGCACCAGGTGCGCCGGTACGGCGCGCACGGCACGTCGCACCAGTACGTGTCGCAGCAGGTCGCGGAGGTCCTCGGCCGGCCGCTCGAGGAGCTGCACCAGATCGTCCTGCACCTGGGCAACGGCGCGTCGGCGTCGGCCGTGCGCGGCGGCGTCGCGGTCGAGACCTCCATGGGGCTCACGCCCCTCGAGGGCCTCGTCATGGGCACGCGGTCGGGCGACATCGACCCGGCGGTCGTGTTCCACCTGCACCGCAACGCGGGCATGAGCGTCGACGAGATCGACGACCTGCTCAACCGGCGCTCGGGCCTCAAGGGCCTCGCGGGCGAGAACGACTTCCGCGCGCTGCACCAGCTCGTCGACCAGGGCGACGAACGCGCGCTGCTGGCGCTCGACGTCTACCTGCACCGCCTGCGCAAGTACGTCGGGGCGTACCACGCGGTGCTCGGCCGCCTCGACGCGCTCACGTTCACGGCCGGCGTCGGCGAGAACGACGACCTCGTGCGCGCCCGCCTCGTCGAGGGCCTCGACGCGATGGGCATCGAGGTCCACCCCGAGCGCAACGCCGGGCGCAAGGGCGAGCCGACGGTCATCTCGCCCGAGGGTGCGAGGGTCACGGTCCTCGTCGTGCCGACCAACGAGGAGCTGGCGATCGCGCGGCAGTCGCTGGACGTCATCGGCGCCTGACCGGAGAGAGCGCGGGATGGCGGCGCAGGACGTGGCGGACGTGGTCGTGCGCACCGCGGGGACCGACGACGTGCCCGCGGTCTGCCGGTTTGGGGCGACGCACGTGGCCGCGCACTACACGCCGATCCTCGGCCCGGAGGGCGCGCGGGCGCAGGTCCGGCAGTGGTGGGGCGACGCGTACGTCGGCCGTGCCGTTGCCGACGGCGTCGTCCTCGTCGCGGAGCGGGCCGGCGATCTCGTCGGGGTCGCGCAGCACGGTTGCGTCGGCGACGACCACGTCGTCTGGAAGCTGTACGTGCACCCCGACCACCGCGGCGCCGGGCTGGGCCCGCGCCTCCTGCGCGCGGTCGCCGACCGGCTCCCGCCCGACGCCGACCGGCTGTGGATCGAGCACGTCGCGGCCAACGTCCGTGCCGGCGCGTTCTACGAGCGGGAGGGCTTCACCGTGCAGCGCGTCGAGGCGCACCCGAGGGGCGACTCGCGGCTCGCCGTGGTGTGGCGGTCGCGGCCCTTGACCCGGTGAGGCCGGGGGTGAGCGCCCCGCGTTCCAGGGTCCTCGCTGCGGGACTCGCTCAGGACAACGCCGGCTCCAAGCAGCTTCCGCTTTCCCGGCGAGGTCGTCGCCCATTGTGCGCGGAGGACCGTTCCGCAGCGGCCGCCGTGTCCTCGGACTCCCTGAGGTCTGCGACGAAGTGGGCCTCTATCCCGCCCCGTCGACCCGGCTCTGCCACAGTCGGCCAGGCCTCTCACCGCACGGCTGTCCCGGGTACGTGGATGTGCCGTAGCAACGGAAAGCATGAAGCCCGACACCCCCGGGACGAGTCCGCGTAGGCGGCACTCCCCTGACCCCTCTTCAAGCAGACGTGCGAGCTCGTGACGAACACGGTGAGCAGGAAGAAGCAATCTGCGCGACACCACCCGGATCGATCCGACGTTGCGCCGCAGGTTGGCGTCGGCCGCAGCCGCCCGCTCAGTAGAGAAACTCGCGCTCCAATCGCCTGCGACGGGAGGCCCCACCGCCCTAGGCTGCCAGTGTCGGGACGCTCTCGACTCTCGCAATAGGGGGATGTGACATGACCAAACACGCTCATGGACGGCGTCGCGCAGGGACTGTGCTGGTAGCCGTCGTCGTCGCCGGATCACTGGCTCAGAGCGCAGAGGCGGCTGAGACGACGAGCGGAATCGACGAGGTGGCGCTGACGGTTGCGGCAGCCGCGCCTGCGGCCGTGCTGGAGCCCGAGGTGAGCCACGAGGGCGGCTACGCTGCCAGCGGCGTTCACAACGCACTCCTCCCACAGGCGGGTGACGGAGCCATCGTTGCCGGTGGCATCTCCGTGAGCCTCCCCGGTTCCGATCAGCAGGGATCGGTCGCATCAGACCGGCACGGTGGTATACCCCGGCGATGGTGACACGGTAGACACGGCCGTCCAGGACCTAGGCGACTCCGTCCGCGTCCAGACGATCCTTCCCGATTCTCAGGTCGACTCGTTCTCGTACGAGTTCGAGGGCGCGATCCCCGTCGCGCGGGCCGACGGCGGCGTCGACCTCGTGAGAGCAGCGGCTGCACCCGGCGGCCATTTCAAGACCATCGTGGCCGCGCTGGATGCACCATGGGCGATCGACGCAAACGGTGACGACGTGAGGACCGCCTACCAGATCGCGGGCCAGACAGTCACGCAGAAGGTCTTCGTCACGAGCGAGACAGCCTATCCCGTCGTTGCGGACCCGAAGATGACCTTTGGCGTAGGCATCTACCTTTCACTCAACACGTTGGAGGTGCGCGTTCTGGCTCTTGCCGTCAATAGCATGGCTACCGTGAGCGCCGCAGCCGGCTGCGTCGTCCTCTCGGAGCGCATCAAGGTCGCCCAGGCGGTTCCCTGGGTCAAGTACGCCTGTGGGGCCGTGGGATTCAACCCACTGATGAACACCTTGAAGGCGCTTCCTTCGCGAGTCGCGGCGGACTACACCGCGTCGTGCTACCAAGCGCGCGTTCCTCCGACCCAGCCCGCATGGAAGGTGGTTGGCTCCTCCCAGTGCGTGCCTCTGAACCAGTCCTGGACGTGGTGACACAGCATGAGTGATCTCCCCGCTGCACGCCCGGTCGATCCTGAGACCGCGGAGTCGAACCTCCAGCACCGGCCGAGCGGCTGGCTTGCTCTGCTTCCGTACGGCCTCGGGGTCAGCGCCGCAGCCGTCGCGCACGCGATCGCACCAGACGCATGGCCGCTCGTCGTCGCTGCGCTCACTCTGACAGGTGGCGCGGCCTACGCCGTCGTCGGCCGGCGGAAGCGACACCGCTGACCTTCGTTCACGGATTCAGAGACGTCACCTCTCGCGGCAGGGCGGCAACGGCCCGTGCAGCGCTCACGTCGTGAGCGC
>NZ_JBHUZW010000085.1:0-17276 GCF_042667215.1 Cellulomonas sp. NPDC057328
CGGGACCAGGTGCGCACGGGACGTGCGCTCGCCGACGCCCGGGCCCGGCTGCTGCTCGACACGCTCCTGGACGCGGCGTCGGGCCTGCGCGCCGAGCTCGCGCTGCCGCCCGCGACGCGGACGCCCGCGGACATCGTCGCGCCGGCGGGGCCGGCGGCCCCGGGCCGGCCGACGTCGCGCGGGCGCGCGGTCGACGACCCGGCCCTGCTCGACGACCTCCTGCGGCTGCCGCACGCGCACCTGCTCGTCGACGGCTACAACGTCAGCAAGACGGGGTGGTCCGGCCTCCCGCTGGCCGACCAGCGGCGCGTCCTCGTCGACGCCCTCGCCCGGCTGGCGGCGCACAGCGGCGCCGAGGTGACGTGCTGCTTCGACGGCGCGGAGGGGCACCGGGCCCCGGTGCGGGAGCGCGGCGTCCGGGTCGCGTTCTCGTCGGGGGAGATCGCCGACGACCTGCTGCGCCGCCTGGTGGCCGCCGAGCCGCCGGGCCGCGTGCTGGTCGTCGTCACGAGCGACCGCGAGGTTGTCCGCGACGTCGAGGCGGCGGGCGCGTGGGCGGTGCCGTCGGGCGTGCTGGTCGCGCGGCTGCAGCGCACCTGAGCCGCCCGGGCGCACCGCGGCCGGCCCGGGACGCGCGGCGCCCCCGCAGCCGTCGGGCGTGCGGGGGCGCGACGCGCGCCGGTGCGCTCCGGCTCAGTGGTCGCCGGAGGACTCGTACAGGGCCTCGACGTCGGCCGCGAAGTCCTTGAGCACCTCGGCGCGCCGCACGCTCAGCTTCGGCGTGAGGTAGCCGTCGGCGATCGTGAGGTCGCGGTCGAGGATCCGGTACTTGCGGATGGACTCGGCGCGGGAGACGGCCCGGTTCGTGCGCTCCACCGCCTTGTCGAGCGACGCCAGCACGTCGGGGTCCTTCGCCGCCTCGGCCAGCGACATGGCGGGCTTGCCGTGCGCGGCGAGCCACCCGGGCACGCCCTCCGGGTCGAGCGTCACGAGCGCGCCGATGAACGGGCGCTGGTCGCCCACGACGACCACCTGGCTGACGAGCGGGTGCGCGCGCAGCCGGTCCTCGAGCACCGCCGGCGCGACGTTCTTGCCCCCGGCGGTGACGATGATCTCCTTCTTGCGCCCGGTGATGCGCAGGAAGCCGTCCTCGTCGAGCGTGCCGAGGTCGCCGGTGCGGAACCAGCCGTCGTCCATCGCCTCGGCCGTGGCCGTCGGGTTGGCGTGGTAGCCGCGGAACACCTGGATGCCGCGGATCTCGATCTCGCCGTCCGCCGCGATCCGCAGCGACGTGCCCGGCAGCGCCGGGCCGACCGTGCCGATCTTCGTGCGCTCCGGCAGGTTGACCGTCGCCGGCGCGGTCGTCTCGGTGAGGCCGTAGCCCTCGAGGACCTTGAGCCCGACCCCGCGGTAGAAGTGCCCCAGCCGCTCGCCGAGCGGCGCCCCGCCGGAGATGGCCCACTCGACCTGACCGCCGAGCACCGCCCGCAGCTTGGAGAGCACGAGCACGTCGGCGACCTTGTGCTGCAGCCGCAGCCAGGGGCTCGGGCCCGACGGCGTGTCGAGCGCGCGCGAGTAGACGATGGCGGTCTTCGCGGCACGCTGGAAGATCGCCCCCTTGCCGCCCGCCGCGGCCTTCTGCTCCGCCGAGTTGTAGACCTTCTCGAACACGCGCGGCACCGACAGGATGAACGTCGGCCGGAAGGAGCCGATGCCCTCGACGAGCGTCTTGGTGTCCGGCCAGTGGCCGAGCACGGCGCCCGCAGGGATCGTCAGGACGTGCACGAACCGCGCGAACACGTGCGCGAGCGGCATGAACAGGAACGTGCGCGCGCCCGGGGTCGACACGACGACCCCGAGCTTCTCCACGGCGTTCGTCGTCAGCTGCGCGAAGTTGCCGTGCGTCAGCTCGACGCCCTTCGGACGTCCGGTCGTGCCCGAGGTGTAGATGATCGTCGCGACGTCGTCCCGCGCGGCGAGCCCCCGCCGCCGCGCGATCTCGTCGTCGGGCACGTCGGCGCCCGCGGCGACCAGCGTGTCGACGGCGCCCTCGTCGAGCACCAGCACCTCGCGCAGCGCGGGCGCCTGTGCCCGCACCTCCTCGACGACCGCGGCGTGCGCGGGCGTCTCCACCACGAGCAGGCTCACGTCGGCGTCGGTGAGGATCCACTCGACCTGCTCGGCCGAGGAGGTCTCGTACAGGGGGACCGGCACGGCGCCGGCGGCCCACGCGGCCCAGTCGAGCAGCGACCACTCGTACCGCGTGCGGGACATGATCCCGACGCGGTCGCCCGGGGCGACGCCGCGCGCGACGAGGCCCTTGGCCACCGCCACGATGTGCGCGTCGTACTCGCGGGCCGTCATCGGCTCCCACGTGCCCGCGGCGGTCACGCGCTCGACGAGGGGACGGTCGGGCGTCGCGCGCACGCGCGCGGCGAGGAGGTCGTTGAGGTTGTCCGACGGGTCCGTCTCGACGAGCAGGGGGCTGTGGAACTCGTCCATGCTGACTCCAGTGGCAGGGGGCGACGGGTGCGACGAGGATACGGGACCCGCGCCCCGCGCCCGCAGCGTCCGACCGGGTGCGTCGCGCGCCGACGGACCTGCGCCGGGGGCCGGCCGGCGGCCTGGGCGGGACGAACGGATGCGCGCGCTCCCACCGCGGAGCGCTAGCGTGGTCCGGGCGTGCGCGGTGGTCGTGCGCGAGGATCGACGGCAGGAGCGGACGAGGACATGCACGCCATCGGGGTCGACATCGGCGGGACGAAGATCGCGGCCGGTGTCGTGGACGACGACGGCGTGATCGTCGCGCAGACGCGGCGGGACACCGATCCCGACGACGTCGCCAGCATCGACGCCGCGATCGCGGACTCCTACCGGGAGCTGAGCGCGTCGTTCGAGGTCCGCCAGGTCGGGCTCGCCGCCGCGGGCTTCGTGGCGGCGGACCGCTCCGGCGTCCTGTTCGCGCCGAACATCGCCTGGCGCGACTACCCGCTCCGCGACAAGGTCGCGGCCCTCATCGGTGACGAGTCCGTGACGATCGTCGTGGAGAACGACGCGAACGCGGCCGGCTGGGCGGAGTTCCGCTACGGCGTGGCGCGCGACGTCCACGACATGGTGATGCTGACGCTCGGCACGGGCCTCGGCGGGGCGATCGTCACGCACGGCCGGCTCGTCCGCGGCGCGTGGGGCGTCGCCGCCGAGATCGGGCACATGCGCGTCGTGCCCGGCGGCCACTACTGCGGCTGCGGGCACGAGGGGTGCTGGGAGCAGTACGTCTCGGGGTCGGCGCTCGTGCGCGACGCGCAGGCGGCGGCGATCACGCAGCCCGAGCGCGCGGCGCGGCTCGTCGAGCTCGCCGGCGGTCGTGCCGACAAGATCACCGGGCCGCTCGTGACGCAGTGCGCCCAGGAGGGCGACCCGCTCGCCGTCGAGCTGCTCGCCGACGTGGCCGCCTGGGTGGGGGAGGGCGCGGCGACCGTCGCGGCCCTGCTCGACCCGGAGATGTTCGTGCTCGGCGGCGGCGTGAGCGCCGCCGGCGACCTGCTGCTCGCGCCGGCGCGCAAGGCCTACGCCGAGCAGCTGTCGGCGCGCGGGCACCGTCCCGAGGCGTCGATCGTCATCGCCTCGATGGGCAACGACGCCGGCATGGTCGGGGCGGCGGACCTCGCGCGCGTCTGACCCGTCGGCCGGGCGGTCGCCCGGGGTGCGGTGGGTCAGACCACCGCGCCGGGGTCGTCGTCCGCGGGGTCGCGCCGGTGCGGCATGCGCCACACGAGCACGCCCACGGCGACGACGAAGAGGCCCACGGCCGCCCGCACGAGCAGCGCGGGCGCGTCCCGCCAGGCCACGACGACCACGAGCAGCAGGATCGGCACGCCCACCGCCGCGCCCCACGCCATCGTGAGCAGCGGGTCCCCGCCCAGCACGGGGCCGGGGTCCGGCGGCACGAAGTGCTCCGCCTCGTCGACCGCGTCCTCGGCGTCGTCGTACTGCGCGGTGCCGTCCCAGTCCCGTCCGGAGAGGCGGGGCGGTGCCGCCTCCGGCGCGGGCGGCGCGCCGGCGGCGGGCGGCTCGGCGGCGGCGGGACGCACCACGCGCCCCGGCGCGGCGGGACCGGCCGCCTCGGCCGCGTCGTCGACGTCCCGCAGGCGCGCCACGATGGAGGCCCAGACGGCGTCGTCGCCGTCGTCGGCACCCCTGCCGGGCGTCGGCTCGGCGCCGCCGCCGGCACCACCACGGGTGGCTCCGGCGGGTGCGCCGTCCGGCGCGGCCCCCTCGGCGGGGGACGTGTCGTCGGCACCGGCGGCGTCGTCGGGGCGTGCGGCCATGGGAGCACTCTAGAGTCGGACCCGACGTGCCGGCCCCTGCGGGCCGGTTGCAGGTCTGCACCGCGCCCGTGACCGCGGGCGGCAGGCGGCGTCGGCGCGGGCGTCGGGACGAGGAGACACGTTGTTCTACTGGTTGATGAAGCGGGTGTTCGTCGGGCCCCTGCTGCACCTGGTGTACCGGCCGTGGGTGCGCGGCGCCGAGCACGTGCCCGCGGAGGGTGCGGCGATCCTCGCGAGCAACCACCTCGCCGTCATCGACTCGTTCTTCCTGCCGCTGGTCCTCGACCGCGAGATCGTCTTCATCGGCAAGCAGGAGTACTTCACGGGTCGCGGGCTCAAGGGCCGGCTCACCGCGGGGTTCATGCGCGGCGTCGGCACCATCCCCGTGGACCGCGGCGGCGGCAAGGCGAGCGAGGCGGCGCTGCGCACGGGCCTCAAGCGCCTGCGTGAGGGCGGCCTGTTCGGCATCTACCCCGAGGGCACGCGCAGCCCGGACGGCCGGCTGTACCGCGGCAAGACCGGCATCGCGCGGCTCGCGCTCGAGTCCGGCGCGCCGGTGGTGCCGCTCGCGATGATCGGTACGGACGTCGCGCAGCCGCTGGGACGCAAGATCCCGAAGGTGATGCGCATCGGCGTCGTCATCGGCGAGCCGCTGGACTTCAGCCGCTACCGCGGCATGGAGAACGACCGCTTCATCCTGCGGTCGGTGACCGACGAGATCATGTACGCGATCATGAGCCTGTCGGGCCAGGAGTACGTCGACGTGTACGCGGCCACCCAGAAGGCGCGCATCGCGACCGGGCACCCCGCCGCGGACGAGGCGCCGGGTCGGCTGCCCGACGCGCCGGGCGGGCGTCCCCGGCCGGATGTCCAGGTTCCGGGCCCGCCCGAGGACGGCTCCGCGACGTCAGTAGGATGACGCCGGTCCCGGCCGCGCGCCGGGCCCGCGGGCACCGCCTCGGTGCGCCCGCCGTGCCGCACGACCCGTCGCCGCCGCGCGCGGACCTCGGTCCCGCGCCCCGGCCCTCGGGGGAGGCACGCCGGGCGCGCCCGCCGACGCGCGTGCCGCAGTTCCGTGCTCGACCCAACGAGAGGTGTCTCCCATGTCGGTCCGTCGCGTCGCCCTCCTGACCGCCGGCGGTTTCGCTCCCTGCCTGTCCTCCGCCGTCGGTGGGCTCATCGAGCGCTATACGGAGATCGCCCCCGAGGTCGAGATCGTCGCGTACCAGCACGGCTACCACGGCCTGCTCCGCGGCGACAAGGTCGTCGTGACGCCCGAGGTCCGCGCGCAGGCCGGCGTTCTGCACCGGTTCGGCGGGTCGCCCATCGGCAACTCGCGCGTCAAGCTCACCAACGCCGCCGACTGCGTCAAGCGCGGGCTGGTGCAGGAGGGCGAGGACCCGCTGCGCGTCGCGGCGGAGCAGCTCAAGGCCGACGGCGTCGACGTGCTGCACACGATCGGCGGCGACGACACCAACACGACGGCGGCCGACCTGGCGGCGTACCTGCACGACAACGGCTACGAGCTCACGGTCGTGGGCCTGCCCAAGACGATCGACAACGACGTCGTGCCGATCCGCCAGTCGCTCGGCGCCTGGACCGCGGCCGAGGAGGCCGCCGGCTTCGCCGCGAACATCATCGGCGAGCACCGCTCGGGGCCGCGCATGCTCATCGTGCACGAGGTCATGGGTCGGCACTGCGGGTGGCTGACCGCCGCCGCGGCCGCCGAGTACCGGAAGTGGCTGGACCGGCAGGAGTGGGTGCCCGGCATCGGCCTGACGCGCGAGCGCTGGGACGTGCACGCCGTCTTCCTGCCCGAGCTGGCCCTCGACATCGACGCCGAGGCCGAGCGCCTCAAGGCGATCATGGACGAGCAGGGCAACGTCAACATCTTCCTGTCCGAGGGCGCCGGCATGCACGAGATCGTCGAGCAGCTCGAGGCGGCGGGCGAGACCGTGCAGCGCGACCCGTTCGGCCACGTCAAGCTCGACACCATCAACCCGGGGCAGTGGTTCGCGAAGCAGTTCGCGGCGAAGCTCGGCGCCGAGAAGACGATGGTGCAGAAGTCCGGCTACTACTCGCGCGCCGCGGCGGCGAACGCCGAGGACCTGCGCCTCATCAAGTCGATGACCGACTTCGCGGTCGACTCCGCGCTGCGCGGTGAGTCCGGCGTCATCGGTCACGACGAGGAGCAGGGCGACCGCCTGCGGGCCATCGAGTTCCCGCGCATCGCCGGCGGCAAGGCGTTCGACGTCTCGCAGCCGTGGTTCGGCGCGCTCCTCGAGGACATCGGGCAGCCCCTCGTGCCGGCGAGCCACGCATGAGCGTCGCACCGGACCCGCAGGTCGTCGAGGGGCTCGACGCCTGGGAGGGCCTGACGGCGCTCCAGCAGCCGCAGTGGCCCGACCGCGACGAGCTCCGCCGCGTGCGGGACCGTCTCGCCGCGGTGCCGCCGCTGGTATTCGCCGGCGAGGCCGACGCGCTGCGGGCGCAGCTCGCGGCCGCGTCCCGTGGCGAGGCGTTCGTGCTGCAGGGCGGCGACTGCGCGGAGACCTTCGCGGAGTCGACCGCGGACAACATCCGCAACAAGATCAAGACGATCCTGCAGATGGCGGTCGTGCTCACGTACGGCGCCAGCATGCCCGTGGTGAAGATGGGCCGGATGGCGGGGCAGTACGCGAAGCCCCGGTCGTCGGACAGCGAGACGCGCGGCGACGTCACGCTGCCCGCGTTCCGCGGCGACATCATCAACGGCTACGACTTCACGCCCGAGGCGCGCACGCCGGACCCGCAGCGGCTGCTCGAGGCGTACCACACGTCGGCGTCGACGCTGAACCTCATCCGCGCGTTCACGACGGGCGGCTTCGCGTCGCTGCTGCGCGTGCACGAGTGGAACCGCGGCTTCATGACGAACCCGGCGTACGCCCGGTACGAGGAGATCGCGGCCGAGATCGACCGCGCGATCCGCTTCATGGCAGCGTGCGGCGCGGACGTCGACGCGCTGCGCGCGGTCGACTTCTACGCCTGCCACGAGGGGCTGCTGCTCGACTACGAGCGGCCCCTCACGCGGATCGACTCGCGCACGGGCCTGCCGTACGACTGCTCGGCGCACTTCCTGTGGATCGGTGAGCGCACGCGTCAGCTCGACGGCGCGCACGTCGACTACTTCTCGCGCGTGCAGAACCCGCTGGGGGTCAAGCTCGGCCCCACGTCCACTGGTGACGACGCCATCGCGCTGATGGACCGGCTGAACCCGAAGGGCGAGCCGGGGCGGCTGACCTTCGTCACCCGGATGGGCGCCGGCAAGGTGCGCGAGCTGCTGCCCGCGCTGGTGGAGAAGGTCGCGGCCGACGGTCGCCCCGTCACCTGGGTGTGCGACCCGATGCACGGCAACGGGATCACCTCGGCGACCGGGTACAAGACCCGACGGTTCAGCGACGTCATCGACGAGGTGGCCGGGTTCTTCGAGGTGCACCGCGCGCTCGGCACGGTGCCCGGCGGTCTGCACGTCGAGCTGACCGGTGACGACGTCACCGAGGTGCTCGGCGGCTCCGAGGAGATCGACGACGCGGGGCTCGCCCGCCGCTACGAGACGCTCGTGGACCCGCGCCTGAACCACCAGCAGTCGCTCGAGATGGCGTTCCAGGTCGTGGAGCTGCTCCGACGCGCCTGACGCCCGCCGCCACGCCTCGTGGCGCCGACGCCCCGACCCGCCGCGCGGGTCGGGGCGTCGGTCGTCCCGGGCCCGGTACGGGTCAGACGACCGTCAGCACGACCGCGGTGCCCTTGCGGACCTGCTCGCCCGACGGCACGCTCTGCTGCCGGACGGTGCCGAAGATCCCGCCGAGCACGTTCTCGCGCGTGGCCGTGAGGCCCAGCGCCTCGAGGTCCTTCTTCGCCTGGTCGAACTGCTTGCCGGTGAGGTCCGGCATCGCGACGGTCTCGGGCCCCTTCGACACCGTGACGCCGACGGTGTCGCCGCGCCGCGCGGTCGCCCCGGCCCGCGGCTCCTGCTCGATGACCTGCCCGGCCGGCACCGTGTCGGAGAACGCCTCCGTCGGCTCGACGCCGAGCGCGTCGCGGGCGAGCTGCTCCGTCGCGTCCTCCAGCGAGATGCCGACAACAGACGTCACCGTGACGGGCGCCGGGCCGTCCGACAGGACGAGGACGACGGGGCTCCCGCGCTTGGCCTGCGTGGCCGCCTCGACGGGCGTGCCGTCGGGGAGGGTCGCGCGCAGGACGAGGCCCAGCGCGACGTCGTCGCTGTGCTCCGGGTCGCCGTACTCGGCGGCGAGCTCGGCGGCCGCGAGCGCCGCCTCGGCCGCGGCCTGCTCCTGCCCGACCAGGTCGTCGGGCACGTCGACGAGGTCGACGCCCCGCGACACGGTGAAGGTCACCGTGCCGTCCTTGCGGACGGCCTCACCCGGTCCGGGGTCGGTGCCGACGACGGACCCCGCGGGCACGGCGTCGTCGAAGGCCTCGGCCCGCTCGTGCCGCAGGCCGGCGGCGTCGAGCGCCGCGACCGCCTCCGGCTCCGTCGACCCGACCACCGCGGGGACCGAGGTGTAGGCGCCCGGCCCGACCTGGAGGTACCACCACGTGCCGAGCCCGAGCAGCGCCGCGACGGCCGCGACGACGACCGGGACCAGCCAGCGGCGCCGGGGTGCGGTGCCGTCGGCGTCCGCGGGCGTGCGCGGCGGGGCGGGCGCGGCCACGCCGAGACCGATCGGCAGCGCGACGGTCCCGCCGTGGCGGTCGGCGGACGTGAGGCGCGTCGTGGCGGCGTGGTCCGTGCCGTCCTCGTCGACGTCGCCGAGGGCGGCGTCGCCCGTCGCCGACGGGAGCACGACCGTCGGCGGGACGTCCGCGCGCCGGTCCAGCGTCGCGTCGTCGAGCCCCGCGCGCGTGCGCCGCAGCAGCTGGCACGCGGCGGCGGCGTCGACGGGCCGGTCGTCGGCGTCCCGCGCCGCGAGAGCGGCGACGAGCTCGTCGACCTCGGACGGGAGCCAGTCGACGAGCGTCGACGGCGCGGGGACCTCGGAGCTGACGTGCTGGAAGGCGACCTGGATCGGCGTCTCGCCCGTGAAGGGCTGGCGGCCGGTGAGCATCTCGTAGAGCAGCACGCCGCACGCGTAGACGTCGGTGCGGGCGTCGGTGGCGCCGTGCGTGACGAGCTCCGGGGCGAGGTACGCGACGGTGCCGAGGACCGTGCCCGTCGTCGTCGACGTCACCTCGGTCACCGCCCGCGCGAGCCCGAAGTCGCCGAGGCGGACCCGGTCGTCCTCGCTCATCAGCAGCACGTTCTCGGGCTTGACGTCGCGGTGCACCAGCCCGGCGCGGTGCGCGGCGGCGAGCGCGTCGAGCACCGACTCGAGGACGCGCAGCGCCTCGCGGACCGTGAGGGCACCCTGCTCGGCGATGCGCCGCCGCAGGTTCGTGCCCTCGACGTACTCCATCGTCAGGTAGCTCGTCTCGCCGTCGACGCCCTGGTCGTAGACGCCGACGAGACCCGGGTGGGTCAGCCGCGCCGCGGTCCGCGCCTCGCGGCGGAACCGCGCGACGAAGGCGCTGCCCGACGCCCCCTCCGCGAGGTGGGGGTGCATGACCTTGAGGGCGACCTCGCGGTCCAGGCGGCGGTCGACGGCGACGTACACCGTCGCCATGCCGCCGCGAGCGATGCGCGAGACGACCTCGTACCGACCGTCGACCAGACGGCCGACGAGCGGATCGGTGACGGTGGCTCCCACGCGCGGAAGTCTACGGGCGGGGGTGCGCGGAACCCGGTAGCCGTGCCGTCAGCGGAAGCGCGTCATCAGCGTCTGCACGTTGGCGACGTACCGGCGCGTGTCGGCGTACATGCCGTTGCGGGCCACGGAGGAGGCGCCCTGGTAGTACGAGGCGATCGCGGTCGGCAGGTCGGGCGACGTGCGGACCAGGGAGCGCAGGATCGCGACGCCCGCGACGACGTTGTCGTCCGGGTGCAGGAGGTTGAGCGGACGGCCGACCATCTCCGACGCCCACTGGCCCGACGAGGGGATGACCTGCATCGTGCCGATGGCGTTGGCGGGGGAGACGGACGTGTGGTTGAAGCCCGACTCCTGGAAGGCGACGGCCTGCGCCAGGGCGGCGTCGACGCCCATCGACCGGGCGGTCGCGGCGACCTTCGCCTGCATCTCGTCGCGCGAGGGGACCCCGGACGCCAGCAGGCTCGCCTTGTTCTGGTTCGCCGACGCGACGACCTGGTCGGGGTAGGTGCGGCCGGCGAACGTGTTGCCGACGAGGCCGGTCGTCGTGGCGGCCGCGGCCGGTGCCGCCGTCGCCGCGGCCGAGGCGCCCGGCACGGCGAGCGTCTGCCCGGCGCGGATGAACGCGCGGGCGTCGAGCCCGTTGGCCGCGACGACCGCCGCGACGGTGGTGCCGTGCGCGCGGGCGATGCCGGAGACCGTGTCGCCGGTGCGCACGGTGTAGCTGCCGGCGGGGGTGGTGGCCGCCGTGGTGGCGGCCGCCGCGGGCGCGGCGCCCCCGGTGCCGGGGATCGTGAGGGTCTGGCCGGCGCGGATGAACGCGCGGGCGTCGAGCCCGTTCGCGGCGACGACCGCCGCGACGGTGGTGCCGTGCGCGCGGGCGATGCCGGACACCGTGTCGCCGGTGCGCACGGTGTAGCCCGTGGCGGCCGGCGCGACGGCGGGCGCGGGCGCGGGGGCCGGCGCGGCCGACGGCAGGCGCAGGACCTGCCCGGCACGGATCCGGGAGGGGTCGGCGAGGGCGTTGTCCTTCGCGAGCGTGCGGACGTCGGTGCCCGAGCGCTTCGCGATCGCGGAGAGCGTGTCGCCGTCCCGGACGGTGTAGGTGTCGGCGGCGTGACCGGCGGTCCCCGTGGCGGCGATCGCGACGGTGGCGAGCGCGAGCGTGGCACCGGTGCCGGTCGCGACGCGGGTCACCGGGTTCGCGCGACGGCGAGCGGCTGCGGGCATGAGGGTCCCCCCCGGGAGTGGCACAGGAGGCTCCTGTGGCTGGTGTGACAGGTGTGACAGAACTCGACGGTAGGGGACGATCGACCCCGGGGAAAGCGCGTGGCGTGAATTACAGGCGTGTGGTCGAGCGCCGTAGGCTGACCGGGTGAGCGCACGCAGCACCCCGGACGACCTCGTCGACGCCTGGCTGACCGTCCCCGACGTCGCCGACCGTCTCGGCACCGACCCGGGCAAGGTCCGCCGGATGCTGCAGGAGCGGCGGCTCGTCGGCGTCCGCCGCGGCGAGCCCCCGGTCATGAGCGTGCCCGAGGCGTTCCTCGTGCCGGGGCACCTCGCCAACCCGGCGCAGCCCGGCCGCGCCGAGGACGCGCCCGCCTGGACGGTGCTCGCCGCCCTCCAGGGCACGCTGACCGTCCTCGCCGACACGGGCTTCGCCGACGACGAGGCCGTGGTGTGGCTGTTCTCGCCCGACGAGCAGCTCGGCACGACGCCCGTCGCCGCGCTGCGCAGCGGGCGCAAGACCGAGGTGCGGCGGATCGCGCAGGCGCTGCTCTGACCCGGTCCCGGTGACCGGGTCCCGCTGAGCGGTCTCGCCGGGCCGGCCCTGCTGGGCCGGCTCCGACGAGCCGGCCCGTCGCGGGGGGCCGCGTCGGGTGGCCGACGCGGGCGAGGGAGCCGTCAGGCGCGGCGGTCGACCGCGGCGTGCGCCAGCGCGACCAGCTGTCCGCGGGCCGGCTCCGGCCAGCCGCGGGCCTCGATCTCAGTGAACGCGCGGGCGGTCCGCTCCTCGATGAGGCGCTCGACCTCGTCCGGGGCGCCGGTGGCGGCGATCGTCGACGCGAGCGTGCGTACGCGGTCGTCGGTGAGCCCCCGGTCGCCGAGGCCGCTGGTGAGCGTCTGCACGGTCGCGTCGTCACCGGCGGCCCGGGCACGTCGCAGGGCGCGCGCCACGAGAACGGTGCGCTTGCCCTCGCGGAGGTCGTCCCCGGCGGGCTTGCCGGTCGTCGCGGGGTCGCCGAACACGCCGAGCAGGTCGTCCCGGAGCTGGAAGGCCTCGCCGAGCGGCAGCCCGACCTTCCGGCAGCCCGCCAGCGCGGCCTCGTCGGCACCCGCGAGCGCGGCGCCGAGCACGATCGGGTGCTCCACGCTGTAGCGCGCGGACTTGGCGCGCAGGACGTCGAGCGCGCGCCGCTCGTCCCCGTCGTCGTCGCCCCACGGGAGCGCCTGCGCCAGCACGTCGAGGTACTGGCCCACGGTCACCTCGGTGCGCATGAGGTCGAAGACCTCGCGTGCCGTCGTGGCGGCGTCCCGCGGGAGGGTCGGCGCGGCCTCGGCCCACTCGCGCTCGCTCGCCACGAGGGCGAGGTCGCCGAGGAGGATCGCGGCGGCGGCGCCGAACCGCTCCCCGTCCCCGAGCAGGGAGCGCGCGGCGTGGTCCGTCGCGAACGCCCGGTGCGCGGCGGGGCGGCCGCGGCGGGTGTCGGAGTCGTCCATGACGTCGTCGTGGAACAGCGCCGCCGCCTGGAACAGCTCCAGGGCGGCGCCGACCCGGTGCACCGCTGCCTCCTGCGGCGTGCCCGGCGTGCCGCCGTGGGCCCGCCACGACCAGTAGCAGAAGGCGGCCCGCAGGCGCTTGCCGCCGGAGACCATGCTCTCGACGGCGTCGACCAGCGGTGCGCCGTCCGGCGAGAGGGCGACGACCTCGGCGCGCAGCCGCGCGACGTGGCGGGCGAGGGCGGCGTCGACACCTGCGCGCAGGTCGACGAGGTCCACGGGCGCGGGGGCGTCGGTCACGCGGCCCACCCTAGGCCGCGGCTCAGGGCGCGGCGGTGCGCAGGGTGCCGCCGAGCGTCATCGTCCGCGTGCCGTCCCGGTCGAGGACGCCGACGACGAGCAGCTCCGCGCCCTCCGAGCGCGCGAACGTCACCTGCGCCGCGAGCCCCGCCTCGGGGGCGGCCGGGACGGACTCGGTGAACCCGGCGGCGACCAGCGGTGCGCGCACGGCGTCGAGGAGGCCGGCGGTGTCCTGCGCGGTGCGCACGTTGAGGCTGATCTCGACGGCGCCGTCCGCGACCGGGGCCGCGGAGGACACGAGGACCTCGGCACCCGGCGGGACCGGTACGAGGTCGCCCGGGAACCCGTCGGCGAGCCGGCCGACCGCGGTGTGCGGCCCGATCTCGTCGGTCAGGAGGCTCTCGGAGGCGGACGGCGTGGGCGCGACGCTGGGCGTGACCGTGGGACGGTCGCCGGGCGAGGTCGGGCCCGTGCACCCCGCGCCCGCGGCCAGGGTGACGAGCACGGCCAGGCACGCCGCCGCGCGGGCGGCCGTCGGGGACGTCCTCGGCGTCGGCACGGCGCACAGGCTAGCCGGACCGGCCCGACGCCGAGCCGACCCCAGCGCAGGACCGGTCGGCGCCGCCCACAGATCCGGCCCCCGCCGCCGCCGCGTGCCGCCGCCAGGCGCTGGGGTGGGCCCATGGAACCCGTCATCCTCCGTGTCGACGAGCCGCGCGAGCTGCTCGCCTACGTCCCGCACCGGCTCGGCTTCCGGCCGCACGAGAGCGCCGTCGCGGTCGGCCTGCGCGGCCCGCGCGCCCGCGTCGGCCTCGTCGTGCGCGTCGACCTCGACGACCTCGCGTCGCCCGCCCACGGCCCCCAGCTCGCGCGCACCCTGGCCGGTCACCTCGACGCGGACGGCGCCACCCGGGTGCTCCTCGTCGCCTACACCGAGCGAGCGGCGGGGGAGCGCCTCGCCGGCCAGGCCGCCGCCCACCTGGCCGAGGCCTGCGACGTGCCGGTCGGGCCCGTGGAGGCGCTGCTCGTGTCCGGTGACGCCTACCGCTGCCTCGCGTGCCCGCCCGGCTGCTGCCCGCCCGGCGGGCGCCCGCTGGACGACCTGCGGGGCACGCGCGTGGGCGCGGAGATGGTCCTCTCGGGCTCCGTCGTCGCCGACCGGCGCGAGGACGTGGCGCGCATCGCGCCCGCGCCGGCGGAGGCGCGGAGGGCGGTCGCGCGGGCCCGGCGCCGGTGGGAGGCGGCGCGGCTGCGCGCCGCGGGCGCGGGCGGCGAGGCGGTCGCGGCGTGGCGCCTGGCGTCGCTGCGGGCGTGGCGCGAGGAGGTCGCCGCGGACGGTGCCGACGTCGGCCCGGACGGTCCTCGGGACGGTGCCGCGCGGGCCGGCGTCGCCCGTGGCGGCGGCAGCGGGCGCCTGCCCGGCGGGAGCACGACGTGCAGCCGCCTCGGCCGGCTCGAGGCGGGCCTGGCCGACCGCCGGGTGCGGGACGCGGTCCTCGTGTCGCTCGTGCCGGGCACGGGGACGCTGCCGGAGCGGTCCCTGCGCGGCGCGCACCCGGACCCCGCGGACGACCGGCTGCTCGGCGAGGCGATGTCCCGCGTGGTGGACCCGGCCGACGGCATGCCGCCGCCGGGCACGAGCCGGCGTCACGAGGCGGTGCTCGAGCAGGTCGTCGCGCACGGGCACCGTGACGGGCACGCGCCCGCCCTCACGCTGCTCGGGCTCCTCGCGTGGTGGCACGGCGACGGGGCGCGGGCGTCGCTGCTGCTCGAGCGGGCCCTCCACGTCGACGGCGCGTACCGGCTCGCCGCGCTGCTCGCGCGCATGCTGGACGCGGGGCTCCCCCCGGGCTGGGTCCGTCGGGAGGGCTGACGCGGCGCCGGCCGGGGGGCGGCGCGGTCGTGGGCGGCGCGCCGCTCCGGTAGCGTCGCGCCCGAGGCCAGCGTGGTCCGTGAGGGAGGGTGCGCGATGGGAATCGTGGTCGGCTACCTGGCGACGCCGGAGGGGCGTGCGGCGCTCGACGCGGCGGTCGACGAGGCGCGCCTGCGCTCCACGCCCGTCGTCGTCGTCGCCAGCGTCCGCCCCGACGAGCTCGCCGAGCGACGCGCGGAGACGGCGGAGGCGCTCGACCGCGTCCGCGAGGAGCTGGCCGGCCTGGGCGTGGAGCACGACGTGCGCCTCCTCGACGGCGGTGACGTCGCGGACGACCTCATCACGACGGCCGAGGAGGTCGGCGCGCAGCTCGTCGTGCTGGGGCTGCGCCGGCGCAGCCCGGTGGGCAAGCTGATCCTCGGCGCGAACGCGCAGCGCGTGCTGTTCGACGCCCCCTGCCCGGTGCTCACGGTCAAGCCCGGCGTCAGCTGAGGCTGCCGTCCGCACCGGGAATCATCCCGGTGCCCTCGTCGTTGGTACCGGTGAATCCCACGATCCCCGGCGTGCACCCGCACGCCGCGCCGCGGCGCGCGCTGCGAGCCCCCGGTCGTCGGTACAATATCCGTCTGTCTTCCGGTCCTGCGGGCCCCTCCTCGGATCCGGTCGCCGTGCTGACGAAAGGTCCTTCGTGACGTCCCAGACACCGCACCCCGCGCTCCCGCGCGAGTTCCAGCACCCCGCGCTGCAGGAGCTGGTCAAGCGTGGGCGCACCCACGGCAGCGTCGACACCGGCTCCGTGCGTGCCGCCTGCGAGGCCGCCGGCGTCGAGGGCGCCAAGCGCCTGCGCGCCGTCGTCCGCGGGCTCGGTACGGCCGGTGTGACGGTCAACGACCTCGGCACCGCCGGTCGCGCCGTCGCCGCCACGAGCGCCAAGTCGCGTCCCGCGGCCAAGGCGTCGGTCGTCGACGCCCGCCCCGACGGGGCGGGCGCCACCACCACCAAGGCCGCGCCCAAGGCCGCCGCGAAGCCGGCGGCGAAGCCCGCCACGCGTACGGCCAAGGCCGCGGCCGCCAAGGCCGCCACGGCCCCCGGCGACGACGTCGCGGACGGGGTCGAGGAGATCGAGGACGTCGAGATCGAGGACGTCGAGATCGAGGACGTCGAGACGGTCGACGACGACGCCGCCGAGACCGACGAGGCCACCCCCGAGGCGGCCGGCGACGTCGCTGCCGCGACGAAGCCCGCGGCCAAGGAGGAGACGACGACGTCCGAGGACGTCGGCTTCGTCTACTCCGACGCGGACGACGACGACGCCCCGGCGCAGCAGGTCGTCACCGCCGGCGCGACCGCCGACCCGGTCAAGGACTACCTCAAGCAGATCGGCAAGGTCGCGCTCCTCAACGCCGAGCAGGAGGTCGAGCTCGCCAAGCGCATCGAGGCCGGCCTGTTCGCCGAGGAGCGGCTCAACGCCGGCATCCAGATGGAGCCGAAGCTGCGCCGCGAGCTCGAGTGGATCGCGCAGGACGGCCGCCGCGCCAAGAACCACCTCCTCGAGGCGAACCTGCGGCTCGTCGTCTCGCTCGCCAAGCGCTACACCGGCCGCGGCATGCTCTTCCTGGACCTCATCCAGGAGGGCAACCTCGGTCTGATCCGTGCGGTCGAGAAGTTCGACTACACCAAGGGCTACAAGTTCTCGACGTACGCGACGTGGTGGATCCGTCAGGCCATCACGCGCGCCATGGCCGACCAGGCGCGCACCATCCGCATCCCGGTGCACATGGTCGAGGTCATCAACAAGCTCGCGCGCGTGCAGCGCCAGATGCTCCAGGACCTGGGCCGCGAGCCCACGCCGGAGGAGCTGGCCAAGGAGCTCGACATGACGCCCGAGAAGGTCGTCGAGGTCCAGAAGTACGGTCGCGAGCCGATCTCGCTGCACACGCCCCTCGGCGAGGACGGCGACAGCGAGTTCGGCGACCTCATCGAGGACTCCGAGGCAGTCGTGCCCGCGGACGCGGTGAGCTTCACGCTCCTGCAGGAGCAGCTGCACCAGGTGCTCGACACGCTGTCCGAGCGGGAGGCCGGCGTCGTCTCGATGCGGTTCGGCCTCACGGACGGCCAGCCCAAGACGCTGGACGAGATCGGCAAGGTCTACGGCGTGACGCGCGAGCGCATCCGGCAGATCGAGTCGAAGACCATGTCGAAGCTGCGGCACCCGTCGCGCTCGCAGGTCCTGCGCGACTACCTCGACTGAGCCGGCCCGCCGGACGTACGACGACGGCCTCGTCACCGCGATGCGGTGGCGAGGCC
>NZ_JBHUZW010000086.1:0-16980 GCF_042667215.1 Cellulomonas sp. NPDC057328
GCCCCCGACCTGCTGGTCGGGGGCCGTCGTCGTTCCCGGCCGGGCCGCGGCGCCGCGGTCGGCCTAGCCTGCTCGCCATGGACCGGTTCGGCGCGGCGCAGCCCCTCGGTGCGGCGCAGCCCTTCGACTCGGCGCAGCCCCGTGGCGCGGCGCAGCCCCGTGGCTCGGCGCAGCCCCGTGGCTCGGCGCCCCCGCCGGCCACCGCTCCACGTCTGCCGTCACGGCGCCCCCGTCGTCGGGTGTCGCGTGCGGCCGGCGTGTGCGCCGTCCTCGCCCTGCCGGTCGCGGCGCTGGCGCTCGTGGTCCGCACCGGGTCGTCCGCCCTGCACGTGCTCGACGAGCGGGCCGTCGCGGCGGCGACGGACGTCACGCGGTCCGCGCCGGTGCTGCACGACGCGCTGGTGGTGTGGCAGGAGGTGACGCAGCCCGGGTGGCTCGTGCTCGCCGGTGCCGGCGTGTGCCTGTGGGTGGCGCGGCGGCGCGGCCTGCCGTCGCGCGCGCTGTGGGGCGTGCTGACGCTCCTCGCGTCGTGGGGGACGTCGACGGCGGTGAAGCTGCTGGTGCAGCGGGCGCGCCCGGTGCTGGAGGACCCGCTCGCGCACGCCTCGGGCTTCAGCTTCCCGTCGGGGCACGCCGCCGGGGCGGTGGCCGCCGGCGCCGTGCTGACCGTGGTCGGGTGGCCGCTGCTCGGCCGGCGGGCGCGGGTGGCGGTGCCCGCGGCGGCCGCGCTCGTCGTCGTGCTGACCGCCGCGGACCGCGTGCTGCTGGGCGTCCACCACCCCTCGGACGTGGTCGCGGGGGCCGCGCTCGCCGGCGCGGTCGTCGCCGGCTCGTGGGCCGGGTGGGCGCCCGACGACCCGGGGACGCGGGAGGACGACCGCCCGGCACCGAGGGGCCGGGCCCGGGGACGCGCCCGGTGACGCCCGACCCGGTGACGCCCGACCCGGTGCACGCGGCGTCCGACGACGCGCGCGGCGGCGACCTCCTGCACGAGCGTGCCCTCGGGTGCCTCGCCGGCGTGGCCCTGGGCGACGCGCTGGGCATGCCCGTCGAGGGGTGGACGCGCGAGCGGGTCGCGGCCGAGCACGGCACGGTCGACCGGCTGCTGCCCGGGACGGGACGCGGCATGCCCGCCGGCAGGGTCACCGACGACACCGAGCAGACGCTCATGCTGGTGGACGTGCTCGTCGAGACCGGCGGGCGGCCGCGCGCCGACGTCGTGGTGCGGCACCTGCTGGCGTGGGTCGACGCCGCCGGGCCGCGTGGGGACGCCGTCATCGGGCCGAGCACCGCGCACGCCCTCGCCCTGCTGCGCGCGGGCGCGGACCCGCGCACGACCGGCGGCACCGGCCGCACGAACGGCGCCGCGATGCGCGTCGCGCCCGTCGGCATCGTCGTGCCGGTCGACGACCCGGTCGCGCTGGTCGACGCCGTCGAGGAGACGTGCGTCATGTCGCACCACACCGCCGAGGCGCTCGCGGCGGCGGCGCTGGTGGCCGCGGTCGTCAGCTCGGCGCTCGACGCACCGGCAGCGGACGCGGGCGCCGTCGACCCGCTGCCGCACGTCGCGCGCGGTCTCGACGTCGCGGCGCTCGCCGCCCGCCGCGGGGCGCCGGCTGCGGGGACGTCCGTGACCGAGGCCGTCCGTGCCGCCCTGCGGGTCGCGTCGACCGCCGGCGACGACGCCGACTTCCTGCGGCGGCTCGCGGCGGACGTCGGCACGTCGGTGGCCGCCGTCGAGTCGGTGCCGGCCGCCGTCGCCTGCCTGGTGCGGGCGGCCGGCGACCCGTGGCGCGCCGCGGTGCTCGGCGCGAGCGCCGGCGGCGACACCGACACGGTGGCGTCGATGGCGGCCGGCATGGCCGGCGCCCTGGCGGGCGTGCGCGCCGTCCCCGCGGACGCGCTCGCGCGGGTGCGGGAGGTGAACGCGCTGGACCTCGATGCGGCGGCGACCGCACTCGTCGGCCTCCGGCACGGTCGCGCGACGGCGGGCTGACCGGAGACGTCGACCGGTCGCCCGTCGACCGCGCCGGGCGGCGGCCCGGAGGCCCGCGTTCTGCTGTCGGCAGATCGTCTCCCGTCGGGTACGGCGGCCGGGCTAGCGTCGGGACATGCCGCACGACGCCGTCGCCCTCGCCCCGGTCCGCCGGCGCCCCACCGCGTGGCGGCGCACGATCGGCGCGCTGCTGCGCCGCGAGCGGGAGGCCCAGGGCCTGCGGCTCACCGACGTGGCGGCGCGGGCGCGGTTGTCCCCGCAGTACCTGTCGGAGGTCGAGCGGGGACGCAAGGAGCCGTCGTCGGAGGTGCTGGCGGCGCTGACGGAGGCGCTCGGCCTGACGCTCGTCGACCTCGCGCGGGGCATCGCGGAGGTCCTCGGCGCACCGGCGGCCTCCGGCGCGTCGGGACGGCCGGTCCTCGTGCTGACGTCGTCGCCCGCTGCCGTCGGCGCCGCACCCGTCGGTGCGCCGGCCGGGCTCGTCGCCGCACCGCACCAGGACGGCGCCCTGCTCCTCGCCGCCTGACGGTCGCCGCCGGCCGTCGTCGACCGGCCGTCGCCGACCGACCCGCCGTCGACCGAGCCGCCGTCGACGGACCGCTGTGGACCGACCAGCCGCGTCGTCGCGCAGCGCGCCGATTTCACCCGGCCTCGCGGGTGCTGCCACCCGCACGGGTCCCGCGGGACGTCGTGGCTGCGGCGATACAGTCGTCCGCCGCGCACGTGCCGGCACGTGAACGAGTGGAGAACCGGTGCGTCCTGCCGCCGTCCGTCCCGCCGCTGCGCGGCCCGTCGTCGCGCTGGTGGCCGTCGTGCTCGGCGGCCTGTGCGCCGCGCCCGCCGCGAGCGGCGCACCTGCCGGCAGCGCCTTCGCCCGCACCGCCCCGGTCAGCACCGCACCGGCGGCCGCCGTCGCCGGCGACCGCGGCGATCTCGTGGCGTACGTGCCTCCCGCCGACGAGACCGCCCCCGCCGACGCCGGGCAGGCGTCCCCCGACCACGACCCGGACCACGTCCTCGTCCGGTTCGCACCGGGGACGTCCGGCGACGCGCAGCGGTCCGCCCTCGCCGGCGTTGACGGCACCCCGGGCGACGCCGTGGCCGGCACCGCGTTCCGACGCGTCGCCGTCGCACCGGGCACCGCGGCCGCCGCCGTCGCCGAGCTCGCCGCCGACCCACGCGTGGCCGCGGTCGAGCTCGACCCGGTGCGCCGCGCCGCGGCCTGGCCCACCGACCCGTACGCGGAGGACGCCGCGGCGGCGTACCTCGACCTCGTGCGGCTGCCGCGCGCGTGGGACGTCACGACCGGTGCGGGCGCGCGGGTCGCGGTCCTCGACACGGGCGTGACGTCGGCCGGCGTCACGGACCTGGCGAGCGCCGTGCTGCCGGGCGTCGACCTCGTGGACGGCGACGCCGACGCGTCGGACCCGGACGGGCACGGCACGCTCGTGGCGGGCGTCGTCGCGGCTCGCACGGGCGACGGGCACGGGACGGTGGGTGCCGCCCCGGCCGCGCAGGTGCTGCCGGTGCGCGTGCTGGGGCCCGACGGCACGGCGCCGGACTCGCGCGTCGCCGAGGGCGTCCGCTGGGCGGTGGCGAACGGCGCGGACGTCGTCAACCTCTCCCTGAGCGGGCCGCTGCCCGGCACGGTGCTGCGCGAGGCCGTGCGGGCTGCCGTGGAGGCGGGCGTCGTGGTGGTCGTGGCGGCGGGCGACGACCCGCACGCCGGGGTGGGGTACCCGGCGGCGTACGCGCCCGGCCTGCCGGGCGTCCTGGCGGTGTCCGCGGTCGACGACGACGGCACGCTGACGACGTTCTCGTCGTGGGGCGACGAGGTGACCCTCGCGGCGCCCGGGGACGCCATCGTCTCGACGGCGCCGCAGGGCGGGCACCTGCTGGTGAGCGGCACGTCGTTCTCGGCGCCGTTCGTCAGCGGCGTGGCCGCGCTGCTCGCCGCGGCGGAGCCGACGCTGACCCCCGCGGAGGTCGAGGAGCGGCTGGTGGCCACCGCGCGGGACGCGGGGCCGCGCGGGCGGGACCCGTACGTGGGCGCGGGCGTCCTCGACGCGGCGTCCGCGCTGACCGCGGGGCGTGCCGACCGGGTCGCCCCGGCGATGCCGGTCGACCGCGGTACCGGCGACGGCCGCGCCGACGACACGCCGGCGCGCGCGACCGCCATGCCGCACGCGGTCGGCGGCGGGACGCTCGCGCCCGAGGGGGACGTCGACTGGTACCGCGCCGACGTCGCGCCCGGCTGGTACCCGGTCGCCACGAGCACGCACGCGTACCGCACGGAGGGCATCGACGACCTGGAGCCGCGCATCGAGGTCCGGGACGGCACGGGCACGGTGCTGGCGCGGGCCGACGGGCTGGGGCGGGTGTGGGCGCACGTGGCGACCGCGGGCCCGGTGCTGGTCGGCGTCGCCGCGACAGGGGGGCCGAGCGACGAGCCGTACGAGGTGAGCGTCGGACCGGCGGGCACACCGCCGCCCTACGAGCAGGTGCAGGTCGCGCCCGTGGGCGGGCGACTCGCGGTGGGCGACGTCACGGGCGACGGCCGCCTCGACGTCGTCGTGCGCGGCCGCGCCACCACGGTCCTGCCGGGCGACGGCGACGGCACCCTCGGCGCGCCGGTGCCCGTGCCCGGCAGCGCGGAGGCCGGCGGGGGCGTGGCGCTCGCGGACGTCGACGGCGACGGGCGCACGGACGTCCTGGAGACCACCGCCGCGCGCGGCGTGCGCGCGACGGTCCAGCGCGACGGCGGCCTGGTCCCGCTCGCAGCCGTCACCTTCCCGGACCAGCCGTGGCACCTGGCCACGGCCGACCTGGACGGTGACGGGGACGCCGACCTGGTGGCCGTGACCGGCTTCAGCGGGACGTACGCGGCGCACGTGGCGCTCAACGACGGTCGCGGCGCCTTCACCGTGCTGCCCGGCTCGCAGCCGACGGCCGGCGCGGCCGTCGCGCTCGGCGACGTGACGGGCGACGGGCACGTCGACCTCGTCGACGACCGGCACCTGTTCGCGGGGCGGGGGGACGGCACGTTCGCCGACGCCGTCACCGTCAGCGACGTGACCGGCACCCCGTCGCACGACGTGGTGCTCGGCGACGTCACCGGCGACGGGCGTCCGGACGTCGTCACGCACGTGCCGGGCGGTGACCTGGCCGTCACCACGGTCGGACCGGGCGGCGTCACGTCCCGCCGGTACCCCGGCCGGGGCGGCGACGGGGTCGTGCTGGCCGACCACGACGGGGACGGGCGCACGGACGTGATCGGTGCGGTGACCGGCTGGCCGTTGCTGACCGTGCACCACCAGCGCGCGGACGGCACCCTCGGGCCGGCGGAGACCGTCGACGGGTACGCGCCGTACCGCGGGGAGGCCGGCACGCAGACGGTCGCCGGCGGTGACCTCGACGGCGACGGCGGGGTCGACCTCGTCGTCGGGACGTCGGGCGGCACGACGGTCCTGCGGCGCTCCCACCCGGCGCCTCCCGACGTCGCGGCGTGGGTCCGCGACGTCGACCCGGCGCCGTACGCGGCGGGTGTCGGCGTCCGCCCGTCGGTGCGCGTGGCCCTCGACACGGTCCCCGACCCGGCGTCCGTCGACGCCACCACGGTCCGGCTGCTCGACGGCCGCACGGGCGCGCGCGTCGCCGCGACGCGCCGCCTCGACGCGGCCGCGCGGACGCTCACGGTGGTCCCCGCCGCGGACCTCGTCCCCGGCCGGACGTACCAGCTGGTCGTCGACGGGCTGCGGGACGCGCGGGGGCGCCCGCAGGACGTCCCGTGGCGGTCGTGGTTCACCGTCGCCGCGGGCGGCCAGCGCTTCACCCCCGTCGCACCGGTCCGTGTGCTGGACACGCGCGACGGCACGGGGCTGGGCACGCAGCCGGCGGGCGTCGTCGGGCCGGGCGGGCAGGTGCGCCTCGACCTGTCGGAGCACGTGCCGGCCGGCACCGAGGCGGTCGTGCTCAACGTCACCGCCGCCGCCCCGCGCGCGCCCGGCAACGTGCGCGTGTTCCCGTACGTCTCGGGCGGTCCCGTGCCCACCGTCTCCAACGTCAACGTCACGCCCGGCGTGGACCAGCCGAACCTCGTGACGGTCCGGCTCGGCGAGCGCGGCATCGTCAGCCTGGCCGTCGACGGCACGCACACCGGCCTCGTCGCGGACCTCGCCGGCTGGTACGCGCCGGGCGGGGCGGCGGCGTTCGAGCCGGTCGCCCCGCAGCGCGTCCTCGACACGCGCGACGGCACGGGCACGCGCCGCGGCCCCGTGACCGGCGGCCGGTGGGTCGACGTGCGGGTCGCCGGCGCGGCCGGGGTGCCCGCCGACGCCCTCGCCGTCGTGCTCAACGTGACGGCCGCGAACCCGACCGCGCGCACGCACGTCCGCGTCTACCCGGCGCCGGCCGCCTCGGAGCCGCAGGAGCCGCCGCTCGTCTCCAACCTCAACCTGACGCCCGGCCGGGACCAGCCGAACCTCGTGACCGTGCCCGTGGGCGACGGGGGACGGGTGCGCCTGTACCTGCACGAGGGGTCGGCCGACCTGCTCGCCGACGTCGCCGGCTACTACGCGGCGGAGGGCCGCCACGGCTTCGTGCCGCTCGCGCCGCAGCGGCTGGCGGACTCCCGCACCGGCACGGGGCTGGGCGGGCAGCTGCGCGCCGGCACGGTGAGCGACCTGCAGGTCACGGGCCGGGCCGGCGTCCCCGCGGAGGCGGTCGCCGCCGTGCTCAACGTGACGGGCGTCCACCCGCGCGCGGGGACGCACGTGCGCGTGTTCCCGCGGACGACGCCGCGGACGCTGCCGCTCGTGTCGACGCTCAACCTCGTGCCGGGGCGCGACGAGGCGAACCTCGCGGTCGTGCCGGTCGGCACCGACGGGGTCGTGTCGCTCTACCCGCACTCGTCCGACGTCCACGCGGTCGTCGACGTCAGCGGGTACTTCGCCCGCTGACGCGTGCCGGCCCGCCGACGCGTGCCGGCCCGCCGACGCGTGCCGGCCTGCCGACGCGTGCCGGCCCGCCGGCCGGCACCACGCGGGCCGTCGCGGGTGCCGGCGGCGGCCGCGCTCACCGCGGCCGGGCGGTGAGCACCTCGTCCGCCAGCCCGTACGCCACCGCCTGCGGCGCCGTCAGGACGAGGTCGCGGTCGGTGTCGTGCCGCAGCGCGGCGACGTCCTTGCGGGTGTGCCGGGCCAGGACCTCCTCCAGCTCGGCCCGCACCCGCACGACCTCGTCCGCGGCGAGGATGAGGTCCGGGATCGTGCCCTGCCCCCGCGTCGCCGGCTGGTGCAGCACGACGCGACCGTGCGCGAGGACGGCCCGCCGGCCGGGCGCGCCGCCCGCGAGCAGCACCGCCGCCGGCCCGGCGGCCTGCCCGACGCAGGTCGTGGCGACCGGCGCGCGCACGTACTGCATCGCGTCGTAGACCGCGAGCATCGCGGACGGCGACCCGACGGGGGAGTTGATGTACAGCTGCACGGGCAGGTCGCTCTCCGACTCCAGGTGCAGCAGCTGCGCGACCAGCACGTTCGCCACGCCGTCGTCGATCTCCGTGCCGAGGTAGACGATCCGCTCGGACAGCAGCCGGCTGAAGACGTCCATGGTGCGCTCGACGCCCGCCCGCCGCTCCGTCACGTAGGGCACCGTGTACGTGCTCACGGCCGGACCCCCACGCGCGGCGCGGCACCGGCGGTGGGACGCACGTCGGCCAGGGACCCGACGACGGCGTCCACGAACCCGTACGCGCGCGCCTCCTCGGCGGTGAACCAGCGGTCCCGCAGCGAGTCCGCGCGGATCCGCTCCACCGGCTGGCCCGTGTGCTCCGCGACGAGGCCCAGCACGGTGTCCCGCGTGTGCCGCAGGTCGTCGGCCTGCAGCTCGACGTCCACGGCCGTCCCGCCGATGCCGGCCGAGCCCTGGTGCAGCAGGACGCGCGCGTGCGGCAGCGCGAACCGCTTGCCGGGCGTGCCGGCCGACAGCAGGAACTGGCCCGCGCTCGCGGCCATGCCGCCGGCCACGGTGCGGACGTCGTTGGGGATGAGGCGCATGACGTCGTGGATCTCGAGCATCGCCGGGACCGAGCCGCCGGGCGAGCTGATCCACAGCGTGACGTCGGTGCGCGGGTCCTCGGCGGCGAGCAGGAGCAGCTGCGCCGCGATGCGGTGGCCGGTGCCCTCGTCGAGCGCCGTGCTCAGGACGACGATGCGTTCGTACGCGAGCCGGGCGAGCAGCTCGTCGTCGTAGGGGCGGGTGGGTGTCTGCGTGCTCATGGACCCACCCTGCGCCGGGCGCGGGGGGCGACGGGGACCGCGCTGCCGAGGGCGGATCCGCCGTCGGCAGCGCCGCCGCCTAGGCTCGGTGCCCGTGAGCACCAGCGCGCCCGGCACCGTCAGCGCCACCACCGTGGGGGAGGAGGGCGCGCGCGTCGTGTTCCTGCACGGCCTGTTCGGGCAGGGGCGCAACTTCACGGGGATCGCGAAGGCGCTGCTGCCGGACTTCCGCTCGCTCCTCGTCGACCTGCCGAACCACGGCCGCTCGGCGTGGACGGACGCGTTCGACTACACGGCCACGGCGGACCTCGTCGCGGCCCACGTGCGCGCGGGGTTCGCGGCGGACGGCCCCGTGCACGTCGTGGGGCACTCCATGGGCGGCAAGGTGGCGATGGTGCTCGCGCTGCGCCACCCCGACCTGGTCGACCGGCTCGTCGTCGCCGACATCGCCCCCGCGGCGGGCGGGTCCCTCGGCGAGTTCGCGCACCTGCTCGACAGCCTCGCGGCGATCGACCTCGCCACGCTGACGCGTCGCGGCGAGGCCGACGAGCGCCTCGCGGAGCGCGTGGACGACGCGCGCGTGCGGGGCTTCCTGCTGCAGAACCTGCGCGCCGACGGCGAGGGGTTCCGCTGGCAGGCGAACCTCGACCTGCTGCGGCGCGACCTGCCCGTGATCGGCGGCTTCCCCGACGTCGGCGACGCCGTCTTCGACCACCCCGTCCTGTGGGTGGCGGGGGACCGGTCCGACTACGTGCGCCCGGAGCACGGCCCGGCGATGCGCCGGCTGTTCCCGCGCACGACGCTCGTCACCCTCAAGGGCGCCGGGCACTGGGTGCACTCGGAGCAGCCGGAGGCGTTCGTCTCCGCGCTGCGGACGTTCCTCGGCGCGACCCCGCGCTGAGTCAGACCCGGTCGCGCACGACGTCGTCGGCGCGCAGCCCGCGCTCGGCGTGCAGGCCGCGGTACACGGCCGTGCGCAGCTCGACCGCGTACGCCTCCAGCTGCGGCATGCCGAGGTCGCGCGCCACGGCGATCTCCGCCTCGACGTCGTACGGCACGCGCACCACCTGCAGCGAGAACGGCGCGGACCGGTCGCCGCCCGGCTCGCCCTCGAGCACCACGTACGACGCGGTGGGCTCGTCGAGGGGGTTGCCGACGCTGCCGACGTTGAACAGCGTCCGCCCGTCCTGCGTCTCGACGTACGTGTCGTGCACGTCGCCGTAGCCCACCATGGTCGGCTCCGGGCCGTCACCCGTGAGGTCGGTCGTGGCGAACATGCCGGCGAACTCGTCGTCGGTGTGGTGGAAGTGCACGCGCACGTGCAGGCTGCGCGCCGACGCGTGCAGCAGCCGGATCCGCCGCCCGCTGAGGTCCAGGTGGTGCACCAGCGGCAGACCGAGCAGCCACGCGTGGTCGTCGGGCGTGAGCTCGTCGTACCACCAGGTCAGCGCCTCGTCGCGGACGGTCTGCGGCCGCGGCAGGAAGTCGTCCCAGTTGCCGCGCACGGTGACGGCGCAGCGCTCGCGGCTGCGGGCCACGGCGGCGTGCCCGCGCGGTCCCTTGCCGACCACGTCGCCGAGGTTGACGACCGTGGTGATGCCCCGGGCGTCGAGGTCGCGCAGCACCGTGTCGAAGGCGGTCATGTTGCCGTGCACGTCGGACAGCACCGCGATGCGCTCCACCGGCCGCTCCCTCCGTCGTCCCGGCGACAGTAGCGGGCGCGGCGCGGGCGCACCCGGCCTCCGGCGACGGCCCCGGACCGACGGCTCCGGCCCGACGGCTCCGGCGCGACGACTCAGGCGTGCGCGCGCGTCGGCACGTGCGCGGCCAGCTCGTGCAGCGCGTCGAGCAGGACGCGGTTGAACGCGGCCGGGGCGTGGCTGTTGACGTCGTGGCCGGCGCGCGGCACGACGGTGAGCCGCACGCCGGGCAGCGCCCGCAGGTAGCGGCGCTCGTCGAGGCGCAGGGGGTCGCGGCGGCCGTTGACCACCCAGACCGGCAGGAGCAGCCGGCGCAGGTCCCGCAGCGGCGAGTAGCCGGCGAGCGCCGCGAGCATGTCCGCGACGACGTGCCACGTGCCCTGCCCGCGCCCGAGCCAGCGCGTCACGTGCGTGGACGCGTGCCGGTACAGGTGCAGCGGCTTGCCCTTGATCTCGGTCGAGCAGCCGGCCAGGACGACGCCGGCGAGCTTCGCCTCGTGCCGGCGCGCGTACGCGAGCGACGCGTACCCGCCGAGCGACAGGCCGACGAGCAGCGGCGGCACCGGGCACGCGTCGACGGCCTCGTCGATCGCGGCGAGGGCACCCTCGAGCGTGAACCGCTCGCCGCTGCGGCTGCCGTGCCCGGGCAGGTCGATGGCGTGCGTCGGGTGGCCGCCGTGGCGCAGCGCCGCGACCTGGGCGTGCCAGATGGCCGACGACGTGCGGGTGCCGTGCACGAGCACGATGGGACGACGGATGGGGGGACCTCCTCGGCGGGTGTCCCGGACGGCCGGGGGTGCCGTCCGGAACCTCTTCGACGGTAACCCCGCACCCTGAGCGGTGCCTGAGGAGCAGCACCCACGGGTCCGGCGGGTCCGTCCGTCGGGCCCGGTCGGTCGGGCCCGGCCGGTCAGGCCCGCGCCCACGGTCAGGCCCGCGCCCACCGCCGCGCGAGCGCGCACGCCTGCGCGACGTACCCGCCGCCGAACAGCAGCGCGTGCAGCGCCACCGGGAAGAGCTGGTGCAGGCCCGTGCGGTGCCGCCACCCGCGCGCGAGCGGGTGCACCTCCGCGTAGCCGTCGACCACCGCGTCGAGGTGCGGCAGCCCGAACAGCGCGAGCATCGCCAGGTCGGTCTCGCGGTGCCCGCCGTGCGCCGCGGGGTCGATGAGCGTCGCACCGTCCGCCGTCCAGACGACGTTGCCGGACCACAGGTCGCCGTGCAGGCGCGCCGGCGCGTCGTCGTCGTCCCACGTGCCGGCGCGCAGGCGCAGCGCGACCCGGGCGAACGCCGCGTCGTCCGCCGCGCCGGTGCGTCCGGCCGCGCGCAGGGCCTCCGCGACGGGTTCGATGCGGCAGTCGGCGTGGAAGGCGCCCCACGACGTGTACGTGCCGGCCCGCATCGGCAGCGGGTCGGCGAGCGGCCCGACGAAGCCGTCGCCGGACCAGCCGTCCGGCGGCGCGCCGAACGCGGCCGCCCCTGCGTCGTGCGTGCGCGCGAGCGCGGCGCCGAACGCGTGCGCCGCGGCGCGGTCGGGCGGCACGGGCGTCAGCCGGGCGAGGTCGAGGTGGTCGTCGGCGACGTCGAGCACCTCGACGACCGGGGCGCCCCCGGGCACGCGCAGCCACCGCAGACCGGCGGCCTCGCACGCGAAGAAGCCGGCCGGCGCGTCGGCCCGGGCCTTGCGGTGCACCCGCCCGCCCGTGCGCTCGTCCGGTGCCACCTCACACCGCCGTCGTCGGGGCGTGCAGGTGCTCGAACACCAGGCTGGTCTGCGTGTGCGCGACCTCCGGGCGGGTGCTCAGGTGCTCCACGACGAACGCGCGCAGGGCGGGGGAGTCCTGCACCGCGACGTGCACGAGCACGTCCTCGGCGCCGCCGAGCAGGTACACGTCGCGCACCTCGGGCCGGCCGGCCAGGGTGTGCGCGAACGCGCCGAGGCGCGCCCGTGCGGCCGCCTGCAGCCGCACGGCGATGATCGCCTGCAGCCCGCGGCCCACCGCGCCCGGGTCGACGTCCGCGTGGAAGCCGCGCAGGACGCCGGCGCGCCGCAGCGCCGCGACCCGCCCGTGGACGGTCGAGGGTGCGAGGCCGGCACGCGCGGCGAGGTCCTTGTTCGACAGGCGGCCGTCGCGCTCGAGCTCGCGCAGCAGCAGGCGGTCGACGTCGTCGAGCGGCGGCGCGCCGGCGCCGAACGCGGTTCGGCGAGCACCCCGTCCCGGGGCCACGCGCGGCGAATCCTCGTCGTCCATAGGCCGATGTTACCGAACGGCATCCGGTCGTCACCGTCCCGCAACACAGGACGTTCAGAATGGGACGTGAGCGGCGTCACACCGAGACGGCCGCCGACGACCGCGGCGCCACCCGCGCCGCCCGGCACGACAGAGGAGCCCCACCATGCGCGTCGGCATCCCCCGCGAGGTCAAGAACCGCGAGCACCGGGTGGCGGTCACCCCCGCCGGCGTCGACCGGCTCGTGCGCGCCGGGCACGAGGTGCTCGTCGAGACCGGCGCCGGCGCGGGCTCGCGCCTCGACGACGCCGACTACGTCCGCGCCGGCGCGCACGTCGTGCCCACGGCCGCCGAGGCGTGGTCGGCCGACCTCGTGTGCAAGGTCAAGGAGCCCGTCGCGGCCGAGTACCACCACCTGCGCGACGACCTCGTCCTGTTCACCTACCTGCACCTCGCCGCCGACCGGCCCGCCACCGACGCGCTCCTCGCGGCGGGCACCACGTCGATCGCCTACGAGACGGTGCGCGCCCCCGACGGCTCCCTCCCGCTGCTCGCACCCATGAGCGAGGTCGCCGGGCGCCTCGCCACGCAGGTCGGCGCGTACCACCTCATGCAGGGCGAGGGCGGGGGCCGCGGCGTGCTCCTCGGCGGCGTGCCGGGCACCCCGCCCGGCAAGGTCGTCGTCCTCGGGGGCGGCGTCGTCGGCACGCACGCCGCCGAGATCGCCGTCGGCATGCGCGCCGACGTCACGGTCCTCGACCTCTCCGCACCGCGGCTGCGCGAGCTCGACGCCCGGTTCGGCGGCCGCGTGCGCACCCTCGCGTCGTCCGCGTGGACGCTCGAGCGCGAGCTGCTGGACGCCGACCTCGTCGTCGGTGCCGTGCTGCTGCCCGGCGCCCGCGCGCCCCGGCTCGTCGGCAGCGACCTCGTCGCCGCCATGCAGCCCGGGTCCGTGCTCGTCGACGTCGCCGTCGACCAGGGCGGCTGCTTCGAGGACACGCGCCCCACCACCCACGACGACCCCACGTACCTCGTCCACCGCTCGGTCTTCTACTGCGTCGCCAACATGCCGGGCGCCGTGCCCGTCACGTCGACCCGTGCGCTCACCAACGTCACGCTGCCGTACCTGGCGACCCTCGCGGACCGCGGCTGGCGCGCCGCCGTCGCCGACGACCCCGGCCTGGCCGCCGGCCTGACGACGCACGCCGGGCGCCTGCACAGCGCGGCGGTGGCCGACGCGCACGGCCTGCACGCGACGCCGCTCGGCGCGCTCGCGGACGCGCGCGTCGGGCGCTCGGCATCTGTGACGATGGGCGCATGACCTCCGAACCCGACGCGACCGCCCTCGACCCGACCAACCCGTTCGCCCGTCCGTCCGCGCTGCCGTACGGGCTGCCGGACTTCCGCGAGGTGCGCGAGGAGCACTACCTGCCCGCGCTGCTCGCCGGCATGGCGGAGCAGCGGCGCGAGGTCGAGGCCGTCGCCACCGACCCGGCCGCGCCGACGGTCGAGAACACGCTCGTCCCGCTCGAGCGCTCCGGGCACCTGCTGCACCGCGTCGCGTCGGCGTTCTACAACCAGGCGGGCTCCGACTCGACGCCCGGGCTGCAGGCGATCGAGGAGGAGCTCGCCCCGCTGTACGCCGCGCACCAGGACGCCATCTGGCTCGACGCGCGCCTGCACGCACGCGTCGAGGCGCTCGCCGCGTCGCTCGAGGGCACGGAGCTCGAGCCGGACACCGCGTGGCTGCTGCACCGCACCCGCCGCGCGTTCGCGCGTGCCGGGGTCGGCCTCCCCGAGGCCGACCAGGACCGGCTGCGCGCGATCAACGCCGAGATCACGTCGCTGGACGCCGCGTTCGGGCGCAAGCTCCTCGCCGGCGCCAACGCGGCCGCCGTGCTGGTGACCGACGACGCCGAGCTCGACGGCATGCCGCAGGACGCGCGCGACGCCGCGGCGCAGGCGGCCGCGGAGCGCGGCCACGAGGGCGCGTGGCTGCTCGAGCTGCAGCTGCCGACGCAGCAGTCGGTGCTCGCGTCGCTGCGCGACCGCGGGCTGCGCGAGCGCATCCACCGCGCGTCCGTCACCCGCGGCGCGACGGGCGACGAGAACGACACGCGCGAGACGCTGCTCGCGCTCGTGCGGCTGCGCGCCGAGCGCGCCCGGCTGCTCGGGTACGAGCACCACGCCGCGTACGTGGCCGAGGACGCCACCGCCGGATCGGCGCAGGCGGTCGCCGACATGCTCGCGCGGCTCGCGCCGGCCGCCGTCGCGAACGCCCGCGCGGAGGCCGCCGAGCTCGAGGTCGTGCTGCGCGCGGACCACCCGGACGCCGTCCTCGAGGCGTGGGACTGGGCCTACTACGCCGACCGCGTGCGCCAGGAGAAGCGGCAGCTCGACGAGTCGGCGCTGCGTCCGTACCTCGAGCTCGACCGCGTGCTCACCGAGGGCGTGTTCGTCGCCGCGAACCGCCTGTACGGGCTCACGTTCGCCGAGCGGCACGACCTCGTCGGGTACCACCCGGACGTGCGCGTGTTCGAGGTCTTCGACGCCGACGGGTCCGGCACGGGCCTGTTCCTCGGCGACTTCTGGACGCGCCCGTCCAAGCGCGGCGGGGCGTGGATGAACTCGTTCGTCGACCAGTCCGAGCTGCGGGGCGAGCTGCCCGTGGTCGTGAACAACCTCAACGTGCCGAAGCCCCCGGCCGGGCAGCCGACGCTGCTCACGTGGGACGAGGTCATCACGCTGTTCCACGAGTTCGGGCACGCGCTGCACGGCCTCCTGGCGCGCGTGCGGTACCCCTCGCAGGCGGGCACGAACGTGCCGCGCGACTTCGTCGAGTACCCGTCGCAGGTCAACGAGATGTGGGCGTGGGACCCGGAGGTCCTCGCGTCCTACGCCGTCCACCACGAGACCGGCGAGCCCATGCCGGCCGAGTGGGTCCGCACCCTGCTCGACGCCCGCCAGGACGGCGAGGGGTTCGCGACGACGGAGTACCTCGCCGCGGCGCTGCTCGACCAGGCCTGGTACCGCCTCGCGCCCGAGGACGTCCCGACCGACCCCGCGGAGGTCGAGGCGTTCGAGGCGGCCGCGCTGGCGGCCGCGGGGGTCGCGTTCGCGCCCGTCCCGCCGCGCTACCGCACGACGTACTTCAACCACGTGTTCGGCAGCGGCTACTCGGCCGGCTACTACGCGTACATCTGGTCGGAGGTGCTCGACGCCGACACCGTCGAGTGGTTCGCCGAGAACGGCGGCCTGCGCCGGGAGAACGGCGACAGGTTCCGTGCCCGGCTCCTCGGCCGGGGCGGGTCGATCGACCCCTTGCAGGCCTTCCGCGACCTGCGCGGCCGCGACCCGCGCATCGAGCCGCTGCTCGCCCGCCGCGGCCTCGACCGGACGGACGCCCGGTGACGGCCGCCGACGCCGGGACGCCCGGCGCCACGCCCACCGCCGAGGACGAGGTCGTCGACCTCTGCCGCGAGCTCATCCGCTTCGACACCTCCAACCCCGGTGACGGCACCGGGCCGGGGGAGCGTGCCGCCGCCGAGTACGTCGTCGGCCTGCTGCAGGACGTCGGCCTCGAGCCCGAGCTGTTCGAGAGCGAGCCCGGCCGCGCGAGCGTCGTCGTCCGCGTCGAGGGCGCCGACAGCAGCCGCCCCGCGCTCGTCGTCCACGGCCACCTCGACGTCGTGCCGGCGCACGCCCCGGACTGGAGCGTCGACCCGTTCGCCGCCGAGGTCCGCGACGGCCTCGTGTGGGGCCGCGGCGCCGTCGACATGAAGGACATGGACGCGATGGTGCTGGCCGTCGTGCGGCAGATGGTCCGCGAGGGACGTCGTCCGGCGCGTGACCTCGTCGTGGCCATGTTCGCCGACGAGGAGGCCGGCGGGCGGCTCGGCGCCGGCTGGGCGGTCGACCACCGGCCCGAGCTGTTCGCCGGCGCCACCGAGGCCATCAGCGAGGTCGGCGGCTTCTCCGTGGACGTCGCCGGGCAGCGCGTCTACCTGCTGCAGACCGCCGAGAAGGGGCTGGGCTGGCTGCGCCTCGTCGCGTCCGGGCGGGCCGGGCACGGCAGCCAGGTGCACACCGACAACGCGGTCGTGCACCTCGCCGAGGCCGTCGCGCGCATCGGGTGGCACCCGTGGCCCGTGCAGCTCACGCCGACGGTCCGCGCCCTGCTGGAGGGGGTCGCCGAGCTCACCGGGCTGCGCTTCGACCCCGAGGACCCCGCGTCGCTCGACGCGCTGGTCGACGCCCTGGGGCCGGCGGCGAAGTTCGTCGGTGCGACGCTGCGGCACTCCACCAACCCGACGCGGCTCGCCGCCGGCTACAAGGAGAACGTCGTCCCCGGCTCGGCGACCGCGGCGGTCGACGGCCGGTTCCTGCCCGGCCTGTCCGAGGAGTTCGACGCGCAGGTCGCGGCGCTCGCCGGGCCGCACGTGCGCGTCGAGGACATCGTGCGTGACACGGGCCTCGAGGTGCCGTTCGAGGGGGCGCTCGTCGACGCCATGGTCGCCGCCGTCACCGCCGAGGACCCGGGCGCGCACGTCCTGCCGTACATGCTGTCGGGCGGCACCGACAACAAGTCGCTGTCGCGGCTCGGCATCACCGGGTACGGGTTCGCGCCGCTGCGCCTGCCGGCCGACCTCGACTTCGCCGGGATGTTCCACGGCGTCGACGAGCGCGTCCCGGTGGACGCGCTGCGGTTCGGCACGCGCGTCCTGGACCGGCTCCTGAGCACCTGCTGACCGCGTCGCCCGCCGCAGAGGTCCTGCGGC
>NZ_JBHUZW010000087.1:0-16558 GCF_042667215.1 Cellulomonas sp. NPDC057328
GGCCGGACCGGCCGCCCCGCCCCCGACGTCGCCCGTCAGGAGGCGTCCGTCGCCCCGCGCTGCGTCGGCAGGACGAGGGTCGACGCCGCGTGGCGGCCGCGGCTGCGCGACCCGCGCCCGCGCAGCGCCACGCCCGCCGCCACCAGCAGGAGCGCCGCGGGCAGGAGCCACAGCTCCGCACCGGTCGACGCGAGCGCGGCGGAGGAGGCGGGCGCGGCGGACGAGGTGCCCGTCGGCGTCACGCCGGCCGCGAGGACGGTGCGTCCGCCGGCGGCCGCCGTGCGGACCGCCGCGAGCGTGTCACCCGTGCCGGCCGGCACGACGGTGCGCGTCGCCACCGGGACGAGCGGGGTGGTCCCGCCCGTGGCGGGGGTCGCCGCGCCGGGCACGGAGACGCCGGGGGTCGTCGTGCCGGGAGTGGACGTGCCGGGGGTCGACGTACCGGGGGTCGACGTACCGGGGGTCGACGTACCGGGGGTCGACGTACCGGGGGGCGACGTACCGGGGGTCGACGTACCGGGGGTCGACGTACCGGGGGTCGACGTACCGGGGGTCGACGTGCCCGGGGTGGTGGTGCCCGGGTCGGTCGTGCCGGGAGCCGTCGGCCCCTCGGCACCCGGGGGCGCCGTGCCGTCGCCCGGGGGCACGGTGCCCGCCGGGGTCACGGTGGCGTCGCCCCCGATGCCGACGGCCACGCCGGAGACGTCGACCGGCACGGTCACCGGCAGGCCGACGAGCCCGTCGCCGGCCGTGCCGTCGTCGGCGCCGGGAGCCGGCGCCGGGGTCGTCGGCGCGGGCGTCGTCACGGCGGCGTCACCGAGCAGGCCGACAGCCACGCCGGACACGTCGACCGGCACCGTCACCGGCGCCTCGACCAGCGCACCGTCACCCGACGGCGAGCCACCCGGCGCCGCACCCGACGCCGGACCCGAGGACCCGCCCTGCACCACCGCGGCATCCCCGAGGACACCCAGCGCCACACCCGACACGTTCACCGGCACCGTCACCGGCGCCTCGACCAGCGCACCGTCACCCGACGGCGAGCCACCCGGCGCCGCACCCGACGCCGGACCCGAGGACCCACCCTGCACCACCGCGGCGTCCCCGAGGACACCCAGCGCCACACCCGACACGTCCACCGGCACCGTCACCGGCGCCTCGACCAGCGCACCGTCACCCGACGCGCCCTCGCCCGTCCCGTCCGACCCGCCGGTCGGCGACCCCACGGTGCTCCCCTCCAGCACCGTGGCGTCACCGAGCACGCCGAGCGCGACGCCGGAGACGTCGACGGGCACCGACACCGGCGCCTCGACGAGCCCCGGGTCGCCCTGATCCTGCGGCGTGGGCGTCGTCGGCGCGCCACCGGGCCCCCCGGCCACGGCGGCGTCGCCCAGCAGCCCGACCGCCACGCCCGAGACGTCGACGGGCACGTCCACGGGGGCCGAGACGACCGGCGCCTCCTGCGTCGTGCCGGCACCGGCGCCGGCACCGGTGCCGGTACCTGCGTCGCCGCCGGACGTCCCGGCCGGCGCGCCCGCGGGCGGCGCCACGGCCGCGTCGCCGAGGACGCCCACGGCGACCCCCGACACGTCGACCGGCACGCTGACGGGCACCGCGACGAGCGGCGCACCGCCCGCGTCACCGGTGCCACCGAGGCCGAGCTCCACCTGGACGGCGGCGCCCGACGTGAGGTCGACGGCGACGTCGACCCCGAGGGCCCCCGGTGCGGGGGCGGCGTGGGCCATGCAGGCCCCGGCGACCACGAGGCCACCGCTCACGAGCGCGGTGTGCAGCGCTCGACGAAGGTACGTGTGCATCTCAAGAACTCCTCTGCCAAGGACCGGGGCGCCCGTCGGGGCGCGGGGATCGTGCGTCGCGCGGGGCGACGACGGTCCGGTCAGGCAGGGGTGTGCGGGATGTCCTGCGCGGGCGCCGCGGGGCGCCCGAGGTCGTGCGGCGCGACCGTCGCGACGACCCGCAGCGCGGCGGGGGCGACGGAGGCGAGGAGGGCGGCGTCGACGCCCGTGCGCGGCGCGCCGGCGGCCGAGCCGGAGCCGGTCGCGGCGCCCGTCGGCAGGGCGGGCGCCGGGGCGGCCGGGCCGTCGTGCGGCGCGTCGGCGGGGGCGTCCGCGGCGGTGGTCGCCGCGGCGGTGGTGGCCGGGGCCGGCCCGGTCGCGACCGCGGCGCGGGCACGCGGCCCCGCGAGCGGGGCACGCTCGCCGGCGGGGTCGGCGTCGGGAGCGACGAGCGCGACGGCCGGCGCGGCGGGGGCGACGGGGATGCCGGCGACGGTGGCCGCGGGCGGGGCGCCGGCACCGGGCACCGCGGCGCCGGGGACGTCCGCACCCGGCGCGTCCGCACCGGGGCCGTCGCCGACCGGCGCGTCGACGCCGGGGAGCACCGGCCCGAGCACGGGCGGCAGGACGGGCAGGGCCCCGACCGCGGGGCGCAGCGCGTCGACGACCGGCGCGAGCGGCTCGAGCACCGGTGCGACGCCGTCGAGCACGGGCTGCAGGGGCGCCGTCACGGCGCCGACGGTGCCGCCGACGAGACCCGCGACGGGGTCCGTCACGGGCGCCAGCGCGTCGGTCACGGGGGCGACGGCGTCCGTCACCGGCGTGACCGCCGCGACGACGGGCGTCACCACGTCGGCGACCACGGGCGCGACCGGCTCGACGACCGCCGCCACCGGCGGGGCGACGACCTCGCGGACCGGCGGCGCGACGACCTCGGCGACGGGGGCGGCGACGGGCGCCACCACGGGCGCGACCGCCTGCGTCACCGGCGCCACCACGTGGGCCGCGACGGGCTCCACGACGCTCCCGACGACGCCGCCGACCGGTTCCAGGACCGGCTCCAGCACGGCGCCGACGGGCGCCGTGACGCCGCCCAGCAGACCGCCGAGCCCGTCACCCGGCGCACCGGCCGGGTGGGGCGACGCCTTCGCGTCGTAGGGGCCGCCCGCGACGGCGCCGATGAGGACGAACAGCACGGCGGCGGCAGCGGTCAGCACGGCGCGGACCAACCAGGTCCCCGCTTGTCGTGCGATCCGGTGCACGTCCATGTGCCGCAGACCCCCCAGTCGTGCGTCGGGCGTCACCGTCGGCGCCCGCTGCAGCCGACCGTAGGAGGGGTGCGCGCGGGGCCGCAACCGCAGCGCGGCCCCGCGTTGCTCCGGACGGGTGAGCCGGGGGACGACCCACCCGCCCGGAGCGCCCGGTCAGCTCTTCGTCGTGAAGGTCTGCACCGGGCCGACCGTGCGGCCGTAGGAGTTCTCCGCCACGACCCGGAACCGGTACGTCGTGCGCGGCTTGAGACCGGAGACGGTCTGCTGCTCACCGCGCTCGTACTGGACCGCACCGAGCGCGAGCGTCGGCGTGCGCTGGTCCGTCGTGGTGGTGCCCCACTCGATCCACGCGTTCGTCGCCACGCCGTTCGGGGTCACGCGCAGCTTGAGCACGGCGGACGTGCTGCCCACCGAGGCGGGGGCGACGTCGCGGACCGTGGGCGGCCCGGGCGTCATCCAGCTGTCCTCGCGGGACGCGCTGCCGGCGCCCGTGGTGACGGTGACGGTCCACGTGTACTTCGTGCCCGGCGTGAGGTTGCGCGGCTTCGTGGTGGACAGCTCCTGCGGGCCGCTCTTGACGGTGGTGGCCGCGGTCGCGGTGCCGACGACCGTGGTCCCGGCACGCCACTCGAAGGTGACGGTGCCCGGGACGCCCTTGGTGTCGACCCACGCGAACAGGTCGGCGGCGGTGGTGGTGACGTTGCGCTCGGCGACGCCGGTCACGGCCGGCGCGGCCGCCACGGTCACGGTGCGCGCGTCGACCGCGGTGAGGCCGCGGGCGTCCGTCACCCGCAGCGTCGGCGTGAACGTGCCGACGCCGTACGTGTGGCCCAGCGCGGCGGGCGGCTGCCCGGTGCCGGACCGGGTCGTGCCGTCGCCGAGGTCGAGCGTCCACGACGCGACGCCGGTGCCCGTGGCGGACAGCGCGCCGGAGCTGCGGGCCCCGGACAGCTCGACGGTCAGCGTGCCGGCGCCCTGCGTGCGGGACAGCTCGAGCCACGCGGCCGGACGCGTGCGCATCTCGGGACGGACGGCCGCCTCGCGGTACGCCGCCGCGGCGGCGCCGTCGCCGAGGCGCCAGTCGCACGTGCCGACGGTGTCGAAGTAGGCGACGGCCTCCAGCTCGGGCCACGACGCGATGTAGGCGAACGCCTCGCGCATCCACGCGGCGCGGCGGTCGGGCTGCGCCGGGTCCTCGACGGAGCCCCACTCGGCGAGCACGGCGGGCTTGCCGTGGTTCGCGGCGAACGTCCGCAGGCCGGCGGTCACCTGCTCGAGCGAGCGCCAGCCGGTGGTGCTGCCGGCGCGGCAGCCGAACCAGTTGTACGTGTCGGAGCCGATGCGGTCCACGACGTCGTCACCCGGGTAGAAGCCCTTGGCGGTGAGGTCGGTGCTCGGCTGGGTGAGCGCGCCGGTCGTCGAGATCCACGTCCACAGCACGTTCGTGACGCCCTCCGCCCGGAACACCTCGACGTAGTGCCGCCACGCGGCGACGTACTCGGCGGGGGTGCCGAACGAGGTGCCGGCGATGTCCGGCTCGTGGTGCAGCGTCAGGTAGACGGTCGGGCCCAGCTCCTTGACCTGCCGGGCGTGCGTGCGGATCTGCGCGTCCACGCCGCCGCTCGCGATGGTCGCCCAGCGCACGACCGACCCGTTGCCCAGCTTCGGCAGGATCGACAGCATCGGGACGCGCGCGCGCTGCACCGTGCCGGTGGCGACGGGGCCGAGCAGGTTCTCGTCCCAGCGGTGGTAGAGGCGCTGCGTGTCGAGGCGCCGGCCGAGGGCGTCCTCGGTGGCCTGCGTCGCGGCCTCGACGCTGGGCTGCTCGCCGCGGACGACGTACTCGCCGAGCAGCGTGCCCGGGACGGCGCGCAGGTCGGCAGCGGTACGGGCGGCGGGAGCGGGCGCGGTGGTCGCGGCGGGGGTGGTCGCGGCGGCGGGCGCCGACGTGCCGGCGGGCTGGGCGCCGCCCTGCTGGAAGAGCACGCGGGGCGAGCCGCTGCGCGTCGGGGCGTCGGGCACGGTCGGCCGGGGGGTGGTGCGGTCCGCGAGCGCCTGCCCGGGCTCCGCGGCGGGGCTCGTGGCGGCCGGCGCGGTGGGCGTGGCGGTGACGCCGCTCGTCGGCGCGGGGTCGACGGGCGCGGTCGCGGCCGTCGCGGCGGCGGGCGTGCCCAGCAGCGCAGCGGTCACGAGGGCGGCCGTCGCGAGGGTGGCGCGACGCCGCTGCCGGGGGGCGCGCGGCGACCGGGGGGAGGGGTCCTGGTGGACGGACACGTATCAGCTCTCCGGGAACGCGGGCAGGCGTCGACGACGAAGGAAGGGTTCAGGTGTCGCCCCGCGCCTGCCCGTGGTGGGACGGAGCTCCTTGCGCCCGCGCGCAACCGTGCGCGAGGGTGTGTGTCTCCGCGTCCTTGAGAGCGTCGCGCACTGATCGTGCGCTCCGACGTGCTGTAGCGGATGCGTAACAGATTAGCAGCGTCGCAGGTCAGCGTCACTGAGACGTATCACCTAATCTCCACTTTCACCCGGAGCACGACAGAACGGCCCGCCCCGCTCAGCGGGACGGGCCGTTCGCGCAGGTCAGCGGCGCCCAGGTGCGGTCAGAACCCCTGCGCCAGGCGGTGGTACACCTGGTTCCACCGCACCTCGGCGGCGAACCCGCGTCGCGTCGTCGACTCATCGATCACCAGCAGCTCGGTGCGCGTCATCTCGGCGAACATCTCGAACGCCTCGACGCCCACCGCCGTCGAGAGCACCGTGTGGTGCGCCCCGCCGGCCGTCAGCCAGCACTCCGCCGACGTCGCGAAGTCCGGGCGCGGCTCCCACACCGCACGCGCGACGGGCAGGTGCGGCAGCGGCGCGCTCGGCGGCACGACGTCGACGACGTTGGCCGTGAGGCGGAACCGCTCGCGCATGTCGGCCAGCGACACGACCACGCCCGGGCCGGCGTCCGCGTCGAACACCATGCGCACCGGATCCTCCTTGCCGCCGATGCCGAGCGGGTGGATCTCCACGCGCGGGCGCGACGTCGTGAGGGTCGGGCAGATCTCGAGCATGTGCGCGCCGAGGATCCGCTCCGCGCCTGGCGTCAGGTCGTAGGTGTAGTCCTCCATGAGCGACGCGCCGCCGGGCAGCCCCTCGCCCATGACCTTCGCGGCGCGCACGAGGACGGCCGTCTTCCAGTCGCCCTCGGCGCCGAACCCGTAGCCCTTGGCCATGAGCCGCTGCACGGCGAGGCCGGGCAGCTGGCGCAGGTCGCCGAGGTCCTCGAAGTTCGTCGTGAACGCCGTCGCGCCGCGCGCGGTGAGGAACGCCTCGATGGCCAGCTCCTGGCGGGCCGCGTAGCGCAGCGACTCGTGGCGGTCACCGTCGCGACGCAGCTCGGGGACGACGTCGTACAGCTCCTCGTACTCCGCGACGAGGGTGTCGACGTCCGCGTCCGCGACCGCCTCGACCGCCGCGACCAGGTCGTTCACGCCCCACGTGTTGACCGAGACGCCGAACCGCAGCTCCGCCTCGGTCTTGTCGCCCTCGGTGACCGCGACGTCGCGCATGTTGTCGCCGAAGCGCACGAGCCGCAGCTCCTGGACCGCCCGGCGCGCGGCGGCCGCGCGCACCCACGTGCCGACGCGCCGCGTCACCGCGGGGTTCGACACGTGCCCGGCGACGGTCGTGCGCGGGACCCCCAGGCGCGCCGCGATGTACGCGTACTCGCGGTCGCCGTGCGCGGCCTGGTTGAGATTCATGAAGTCGAAGTCGATCGTGTCCCACGGCAGCTCGACGTTCGCCTGCGTGTGCAGGTGCAGCAGCGGCTTGCGCAGCTGGTCCAGGCCGGTGATCCACATCTTCGCCGGGCTGAACGTGTGCATCCACGTGACGACGCCCAGCACGCGGTCGTCCGCGTTGGCGTCGAGCATCGCGCGGCGGATCGCGCCGGAGTCCTTGAGCACCGGCTTCCAGACGACGCGCACCGGCACGTCGTCCGACGCGTCGAGCTGCGCGGCGACCTGCTGCGACTGCTCGGCGACCTGGCGGAGGGTCTCCTCGCCGTACAGGTCCTGCGAGCCGGTGAGGAACCAGACCTCGCGGTCGGCGTAGGGCTTGCTCATGGTCTCTCCTGTCGGGTTCCGGCCGGCGTCAGCGCTGGCCGTAGACGTTCTGGTAGCGGGCGTAGAGCGAGTCGACGTCCTGCTGCGCGATGGGCAGGGGCTCGCCGAGCTGGCGGCTGATGTGGACGGTCCGCGCGACCTCCTCGACCATGACCGCGGCCTTCACCGCGGCCTTCGCGTCCCGGCCGATCGTGAACGGGCCGTGGTTGCGCATGAGCACCGCCGGGCTGCGCGACTCCCGCAGCGTCTCGACGATGCCGCGGCCGATGGAGTCGTCGCCGATGAGCGCGAACGGACCGACGGGGATGTCCCCGCCGAACTCGTCGGCCATCATCGTCAGGACGCACGGCACCGGCTCCGCGCGCGCCGCCCACGCCGTCGCGTACGTCGAGTGCGTGTGCACGACGCCGCCGACCTCCGGCATGTGCCGGTACACGTAGGCGTGCGCGGCGGTGTCGGACGACGGCGCGCGCGTGCCCTCGACGAGCTCGCCGTCGAGGTCGCAGACGACCATCGCCGCCGGGCTCAGCTCGTCGTACGTCACGCCCGACGGCTTGATGACGAGCAGGTCGCGCTCCGACGGACCGGCGTCGGTGTCGACGACGACCCGCTCCGACACGTTGCCGGCGGTCCACACGACGAGCCCCCAGCGGGGCAGCTCGGCGTGCAGCGCGCTCACCCGCTCGCGCGCGCGGGCGACGGCGTCGCGCACCGCGTCGGGGTACGCGTCCAGGGACGGGCTCATCGTGCTCCTCCTCCGCGCGCCGGTCGGGCGCGCACGTCGGTACGGCGGTCGGTACGGCGGCGGCGCGTCACAGCGCCTGGGTGGCGGCGCGCTCGACCGCGAGGCCGGCGCGGTACCGCTCGAGGAACGCGGTGTAGCCGGCGACGTCGTCGGGGTCCGGTGCCACCTCGTCGACGTCGGCGCCCGCGAGCACGTGCTCGGCGAGCCACGTGGCGAGGTCCTGCTCCCGCGCGGCCGTCAGGTAGGCCGCGAGCAGGGCGATGCCCCAGGCGCCGCCCTCCCCCGCCGTCCGGCCGACCGCGACCGGCACGTCGAGCGCCGCCGCGAGCAGCCGCTGCGCGACCCCCGCGGTGCGGAAGAGGCCGCCGTGCGCGAACAGGGTGTCGACGCGCACGCCCTCGTCGGCGAGCACCTGCATGCCCAGGCTGAGGGTGCCGAACGCGCCGTACACCTGCGTGCGGGCGAAGTTCGCGAGGGTCAGCCGGCTGCCCGGTGTGCGGACGACCAGGGGACGGCCCTCCGCGAGCCCCGTGACCGGCTCCCCGGCGAGGTAGTTGTAGGCCAGCAGGCCGCCGCCGTCCGCGTCGCCGTCGAGCGCCGCCCGCAGCAGCGCGCCGAACACGGTGTCCGCGTCGTCGTCGTGCCCCAGGGCGCCGACGAGCTCGCCGAACACCCCGGCCCACGCGCCGAGCTCGCTCGCGCCGTTGTTGCAGTGCACCATCGCCACCGGGTCGCCCGCGGGCGTCGTGACGAGGTCGATCTCGGTGTGCACGCGGGCGAGCGCGTCCTCGAGCACGACCATCGCGAAGATGCTCGTGCCGACGCTGACGTTGCCCGTGCGCGGGGCGACGGACGCGGTCGCGACCATGCCGGTGCCCGCGTCGCCCTCGGGCGGGCAGAGCGGGGCGCCGGGACGCAGCGTGCCGGTCGGGTCGAGCAGCGCCGCGCCCTCGTCCGTGAGGCGGCCCGCCTCCTGCCCGGCGAGGAGCACCTCGGGCAGCAGGTCCGCGAGGCGCAGGCCGGGCGCGCGGTCGGCGACCAGCTCGTCGAACCGGGCGAGCATGCGCGCGTCGTAGCCGCGGGTCGCCGCGTCGATCGGGAACACGCCCGACGCGTCACCGACGCCGAGGACGTGCCGGCCGGTCAGGCGGCGGTGCACGTAGCCCGCGAGCGTGGTGATGCTCGCGACCTGCGGGACGTGCGGCTCCTCGTCGAGGACCGCCTGGTACAGGTGCGCGACCGACCAGCGCAGCGGGACGTTGTGCCCGAACGCCTCGGTGAGCGCCGTCGCGGCGCGCTCGGTCGTCGTGTTGCGCCACGTGCGGAACGGCACGAGCAGCTCGCCGTCGGCGTCGAACGCCAGGTAGCCGTGCATCATCGCCGAGACGCCGAGCGCGCCGACCGTCTCCAGCCGGGTGCCGTACCGCTGCTCGACGTCGGCGAGGAGCTCCGCGACGCACGCCTGCAGGCCGGACCAGACGGCCTCGAGCGAGTACGTCCACAGGCCGTCGACGTAGTCGTTCTCCCACGCGTGCCCGCCGGCCGCGAGCGGCGTGCCGTCCGGGCCGACCAGGCTGGCCTTGATGCGGGTCGAGCCGAGCTCGATGCCGAGGGACGTGCGGCCGGCGTCGACGTCGGCGCGGGCGGCGTCTCTGTCCAGGGGCGCGGTCATCGCACGTCCCGGGCGGGCGCGGGGCGCGTCGCGTCGGTGGCCGCGCGGTCGCGGGTGGGCTGGGGGTCGACGGCCATGTCGCTCCCGTCGGTCGAGGCGGTCACCGTGCCGGTCGCGGCGGCGCGACGGCGGGCGGGCGGGCGGCGGGGCGCCGTCGCCGGTTCCATGTTAGCGCTCACACGGGGGTGGGGCGAGAGCCTGCGGGGTCCGAGGTCCCGGAGGGGCGGCGCGGCGCGTGGGGCGGGCGCTGCGGTCGGCGCGGTTCGTCGGCACTCGGCGCGGTCCGCTCGGCGGTCGGCGTGGTCCCGTCGGCGGTCAGGGCGGCCCGCACGACGTCGCGAGCGGCACCGGCGCTCGTCTCGTCACGGCGCGCTCGCGCGCACGACCAGCTCCGGGGCGATGAGCTCTCGCTCGGTGCCGCCGCCGTCGAGCGCCTCGACCAGCGTCCGGACCGTCCGTGCGCCCAGCTCGTCGAACCCCTGCCGCACCGTCGTCAGCGGCGGTGCCGCGTACGCGGAGCCCGGCTCGTCGTCGAACCCGACCACAGCGACGTCGTCCGGAACGCGGACGCCCGCCTCGCGGAACGCGTGCAGCAGGCCGAGCGCCAGCTGGTCGTTGGCCGCGAACACCGCGTCCGGCACACCCGCCTCGACGAGACGGCGGCCGGCGGCGTGGCCGTCCGCCGCGGACCAGCCCGCCGGCAGCGGCGCGGGCACCGGCACGTCCGCCGCGACGAGCGCGTCGCGCCAGCCGCGCAGCCGGTCGCGGGCGTCGAACCACTCCCCCGGGCCGGCGACGTGCACGACCGTGCGCCGCCCCGCCGCGAGCAGGTGCTCGGTCGCCGCCCGCGCGCCCGCCGCCTGGTCCACGGCGACCGTCCGCACCCCGGTGAGGTCCGGCGCCGACGACACCACGACCACCGGCACCGGCGCCCGCACCGACCCCACCGCGTCCACCGTGTCCGTGCGCGGCGCCACCACGACGACCCCGTCGACGCCCTGCGCGAGGAAGTGCTCCACCGCCGGCACGACCTCGTCCGGGCCGAACGAGCGCAGCGTCGCCACCGACACGTAGCGCCCCGCGTCCCGCGCGGCGCGCTCCAGCGCGACGAGCGTGCTCGTCGGCCCGAACAGCGCCGACCCCGGCGTGACGACGCCGATCGACCCCGTCCGCCGGGTCACGAGCGCGCGCGCCGCGAGGTTGCGGCGGTAGCCCAGCGTCGTGATGGCGTCGAGGACCCGCTCGCGCGTCTCCGGACGCACGCTCGGGTGGTCGTTGAGCACGCGCGAGACCGTCTGGTGCGACACGCCCGCGAGCGCCGCGACGTCGCTCATCGCGGGCGGGCGCGCGGGGGCCTCCGCCACGGTCAGCCGGCCGCCGGCCCGGCGAGCTCGCGGGAGCGGTCCGCGGCGGCGCGCGCCGCCGCGACGAGGCCCGCCCGCACGCCGTGCGCGTCCAGCGCCGCGACGCCCGCGACGGTGGTGCCGCCCGGTGACGACACGCGCTCGCGCAGGACCGCCGGGTGCTCGCCCGTGCCCGCGACCATCGCCGCGGACCCCTCGACGGTGGCGACCGCGAGGCGGGTCGCCAGGTCGCGCGTCAGCCCCAGCAGCACGCCGGCCTCCGCGAGCGCGTCGATGACGTAGAAGACGTACGCCGGCCCCGAGCCCGAGATGGCGGTGACCGCGTCGAGGTCCTTCTCGGCGACGCGCACCACGAGCCCGGTCGCGGCCAGCACCCGCTCGACGAGCGCGAGGTGCGCGTCGCCCGCGGCGCTGCCGGCCGCGATCGCGCTCGCCCCCTTGCCGACGAGCGCCGGCGTGTTCGGCATGACGCGCACGACCGGCGTGCCCGCAGGCAGCGCGGCCTCGTACACGCGCAGCGGCACGCCGGCGGCGACGCTGACGACGAGGGCGTCCGGGCGCAGCACCGGGGCGACCTCGGCCAGCACGGCCGGCACGACGTCGGGCTTCACCGCGACGAGGACGACGTCCGCGTGCGCGGCCGCCTCGGCGGACGCCGTGCCCGCGCCGACACCGTGCTCCGCCGCGAGCGCCGCCACCCGCGCGGGGTCGCGGTCCACCACGGTCACGCGGTCGGCGGACCAGCCGCCCTGCAGCAGGCCCGCGACGAGCGTGCCGCCCATGACCCCGCCACCGAGCACCGCCACGGCCGGGGTGGTCCCCGCGTCGTGCGTCGTCATCGCGCCTCCTCGCTCCGCGCCGGCCCGCGGGCCGCAGCCGCCGGGCGTCGCGCCCCGGGCCGCGGCCGAGCCTACCGACGGCGTCGGACGCGGGTCCCCGGTCCGCTGCGTGGCGCCGGTCCCCGGGGGTCCGCCACCTCGCCGTCGCACGGCCGGACCCCGCCGCCGCGGTCACCCGGCACTTCTGCAGCACCGCGACCCCGCGTCGCTGCACGACGGCCGCCTCGCCGCCCCCCCGGCGCCGCGACGGCGTCGTCCTCGACTCGTCATCCCGACGTCGTCGACCCGCCCGAGGTCGTCGGCTCGGCGTCTCGACCCCACGAGGTCGTCGCCCCCGGCGTGTCGACCTCTCGAGGTCGTCGCCCCCCCGGCGTGTCGACCTCCCGAGGTCGTCTCCCCGGCGTCGACGTCACCAGGGCGTCCAGCCGTCGTGACCCTCGCCGCACCCGCCGCCCGACGGGCGCCACCCGGCGGTTCTGCAGCACCTGCACCTCCGGCTGCTGCACGACGGCCGCCTCACCGGGCAGGCGCGCCGCGGCACCCTGCGTCGGGCCGCGTTCCAGGGGCGCGCGTCGCCGGCGGTCGGCCGGCGCGGTCACGACGGGCTCGTCGCGTCGCCTGCGGGACGGTCCCGGGTGTCAGCGCGCCAGGTGGGTGCGGACCGCGGACGAGACGACACCGGTGGTCGCCAGGTCGCGTGCCGTGAACCGCAGCACGTCGACACCCGCCGCCACGAGGGCGTTCTGGCGCGTGCGGTCGGCGAAGAGCGCGTCCGGGGCGCCGTGCACGCCCGCGCCGTCGATCTCCGCGACGAGCAGCCGCCCGTCGCGGAGCCACCACCCGAGGTCCCCGCGCGCGACGACGCGACCCCGGCCGTCCCGCACCGGCACCTGCAGCTCGTCCGGCGGCACGCCGTCGTCGACGCACTCCAGGCGCGCCCACGTCTCGAGCGGCGACTGCGCGCGGCCGTCGGCCAGCGTCAGCCACGGCCGCGCGCGCGCCGCGCCGCGCCGGCCGCGGACCAGGGCGTCGACGTCGTCGAGGCCGCCGCTGACGAGTCCGCGCAGCAGTGCCGAGTCGAGCACCGCGACGGCGTGCCGCCGGTCCAGCTCGCACACCGCCTGCGCCACCGCCCACGCCGGGGCGGCGACCCGTGCCGAGCCGACACGCTCCACGGGCATCCCGGCGTCGAAGCACCGCACCACGACGGAGCCGCGCGGCCGACGGCGGCTGCCGCCCGGCATCGCGACCTCCGGGCGGACGACCGGCGGAAGCCCCTCGACGCCGAGCAGCGCGAGCGCGGACGCGCCGACGGCGATCGCGGTCGGGCCCGCCGCGAGGAGGCCGGTCCACGCCGCGCGTCGCCGGGCTCCGTCCGGCCCCGCTCCGAGCGGCCCACCGGTGAGCGCGCCCAGCCCGGGCGTGACGTCGTACACCGCCCGCTGCACACGGACGAGCCGGCCGCTGCGGACGAGCGACTCGCGGTGCCCGCGCGGCACCCCGGACGCGTCGCACTGCCGCGTCGACACGAGCCCTTCCTGCACGAGCGCGTGCGCCACCAGGCGGTCGGGGAGCGGGAGCCGGCGAACCATGGGGACACCGCACCGCGTGCGGGGGGCCGGCCGATGCGCAGGTGGCGCGCGCTGTGGACGCGACGCGCCGACTGCGGGCTGGGGTCGCCTCACCGCGGCGGCACACGTCGACCGAGGACGCCGGTCACCACTGCCGGACCCCTCGCCGCCGTCCGGACGGCGATGTACCGATCACCGATCGACGCCACTCCACCGGACCGGCCCACGTGACCGCCCGCGCTGCGAACCGGCCGTCGTGCAGCACCCGCGCTCCCGCATGCTGCCGAACCACCGGGTCGGCGCCTCAGCAGCGAGCCGGGCGGCAGATCCGCCGGCCGGCGACCGAAGCGGCGACCCCGACCGGCTCCCACCGGCGAACCGGCCGCCGTGCAGCATCCCGGCCCCCGCATGCTGCAGAACCACCGGGTCGGCGGCTCAGCAGCGAGCCGGGCGGCAGATCCGCCGGCCGGCGACCGAAGCGGCGACCCCGACCCGTTCCCACCGGCGAACCGGCCGCCGTGCAGCATCCCGGCCCCCGCATGCTGCAGAACCACCGGGTCGGCGGCTCGGTCGGGTCGCGGCGACCCGGACCGGCCGGACCGGCCGGACCGGCGCGTCAGGGGGTCGGGAGGAGCAGGAGCCCGTCGGCGACCAACCCGCGGGCCGCGGGGAGGACGTCGGCCGCGACGTCCTGCGCCGGCACGTCGAGCAGCGACGCCAGCGCCGCGACGATCTGGCCGGCGGTGAGCTCGCCGTCGCACGCGCCGACGAACGCCGCCAGCGCGGTGCCGGCGCGGACCGTCACGCCGAACCCGCCGCCCTGCCGCAGCAGGACGACGTTCGGGTCGACCGCGCCCGGCTCCAGGTACCGCTCCTCGGTGACGTCGCCCGCGACGCGCAGCCGCAGGCCGGCGAGGTCCCGGTCGTCGAGGCGCGCGAGCGCGTCGTGCGCCTCGAGGCCCGCGGCGAGCACCGGGCCGAGGGGCTGGCGGACCGGCCCGACGCGGTCCTCGAGCCGGCGCAGCGTCGGCGCGCCCGTGACGGGCCGGCGCAGCGTGACGACGCCGAACGCGACGCTGTGGACGTCCCGGGACGCGAGGTCGTCGAGCCACGCGCCGTACAGGTCGCGCCACGCGGTGCCGTCCGCGGGGGTGGTGCCGCCGTCGCGGATCCACGTCTCCGCGTACTCGGCGGGGTCCTGCTCGTCGCGGCGGACGACCCACGCGTCGAGCCCGGCGGCGTCGAGCCAGGCCCCGACGCGCTCGTCCCAGCGCTCGCCGCGGCGGACCTCCCAGTTGGCGAGCAGCTGCGCGACACCGCCGGGCGCGAGGACGTCGCCGACCCCGGTCACGAGGTCGCGCACGAGGTCGTCGCCCGCGCGGCCGCCGTCGCGGTAGTCGTACGCCGGCACGTCGGCACGGCGCGGGGTGATGACGAAGGGCGGGTTGCTGACGACGAGGTCGAAGGTCTCCCCGGCCACGGGCTCGAGCATCGACCCCTGCCGCAGCTCGACCCGGTCCGGCCCGAGGCCCGCGAGCGCGGTGGTGAACCGGGCGAACGCGAGCGCCCGCGCGGACAGGTCGGTGGCGACGACCTCCGGGGCGTGGCGCGCCGCGTGCAGCGCCTGCACGCCGCACCCGGTGCCGAGGTCGAGCACGCGGCCGCGCGGCCCGCGGACGGTGGCCTGCGCGAGCGTCACCGACGCCCCGCCGACGCCCAGCACGTGGTCGGTGCGCAGCGCGCGCCCGGTGGCGATCTCGCCGAGGTCGGAGGCGACCCACCAGGCCGCCTCGCCGGCGCCGTCGACCGCGGCGTAGGGGCGCAGGTCGACGACGGCCCGGACGTCGTCGTCCGCGCCGGCGCCGGCGGTGGTGACGAGCCCGAGGCGCCGTGCCCCGTCGACGCCGAGCCGGGGCAGCGCCGCCGTGAGCGCGGTGCCGTCGACGGGTGCGCCGAGCACGAACGCGCGCACGAGCGTGGCGACGGGGTCGTCGACGCCGGCGGTGGCGCGCAGCGCGGGCACCGCCTCGCCGCGGTGCAGCGCGCCGTTCGCGACGGGGCCCAGCAGGGTCTCGACGCGGTCGACGGTGTAGCCGGCGGCGCCGAGGTCGTCGCGGAGCGCGTCGACGAGGGCGTCGTCGACGACGGGGGCGTCGGGGGTGGTCGGCGGGTTCACGTGCGCCATCGTCGCAGGCGCGGCGGCCTCAGCCGGCGGCGGGCAGCGCGAGGTCCACGACGAGCGGGCGGTGGTCGCTCGCGACGCCGACGGGCGCGTCGTCGGGGACCCGCGCCTGCCGCACGGTCATGCGGCCGTCGACGAGGACGGCGTCGATGCGGACGCGCGGCGCGTCGGCGGGGTAGGTCGGGTGGTCGGCGCCGACGGTGGCGGCGGCGTCCTGCAGCCCCCCGGCGGCACCGAGCAGCGCGGACCACGACGGCCCGCCGGGACGCTCGTTGAGGTCGCCCGCGACCAGCACGGGCGCCCCGGCGTCGTGCCGTGCGGCGAGCAGCCGGCCGGAGACGAGGCCGACGTGGCGGGCGCGCTCGGCGGCGCGAAGGCCGAGGTGCACCACGACGACGCGCACGCCGTCGACGCGGGCGGTCGACGCGCCGCGCCGGGTCAGCCCGGGCCGCCACGGCATCCGGACGGCGTGCGCGTCGCGCACCGACCGGTGCGGCGCGACGAGCAGCGCGGTGGTGCGCGCTCCCCCGCCCGCCACGGCGACGCGCAGGCCGGTGCGGGCGGCGAACCGGCGCAGCCGCCACCGGCCGAGCAGCCGGCGCGGCGGCTCCTGCGCGGCGAGGACGTCGGGGCGGGCGGCGCGGACGACGTCGACGAGCGCGTCGACCTCCTGCCGCAGCCCGCGCAGGTTGTACGTCATGACCCGCAGCGTGCGGACGTCGTCGTCGGGCACGGATCCTCCGTGGGTGTCGGCGGCGGGGGCGTCATCGGCGCGACACCGCCCGCGCCCGAAGGGTAGACGCACCGGCGAAGCGATTCGCACGTTTCGGGGGCCCTGTCCGCGGCAGAGTTTCTTCGGTAGCTTGACGAAGTCTGCCCGGCCGCGACGGAGCGGCCGCACTCCCCGGGAGGTCCGATGCCGGTCCCAGCTGCCCGAGCACGCGTCCTCGGGGTCGTCGCCGCCACGTGCGCCGCCACCCTCACCGCGGCGCTGGTCACGGTCCCGTCC
>NZ_JBHUZW010000088.1:0-16265 GCF_042667215.1 Cellulomonas sp. NPDC057328
CGTCCGTCCCGCCCTCGCGATCAGGCGCGGATCTGGTCGAGCTCGATCGACAGGCCGTTCAGGACCGAGGTGTCCAGCGTGGAGGTGGTGCCGTTGGCGGCGAAGGTCACGCGCACGACCACCGTCAGGTCGGCCGTGCCGTTGAGCGACCCACCGACCTCGGTGCGGCCCGCGTCCGGGTTGTCGGCCGACTGCAGCTCCAGCTGTGCGGTGGCGCCCAGGGCCGCCGTCGCCAGCACCGTGGTGCCCTGGACGACGTCGTACTGCACCGAGACGCCCTCGGCCAGCTCCTCCGTGCCGGTGTTGAGCAGCGTCAGCTCCGCGACGAGGTTGTCGCCGTCGAGCGCGACGTCGATGTCCTGCGTGCCCTCGATCGTGTCGCCGGGCACCATCTGCCACGACGTCAGCGTGATGTCGTGCGGGCCGTCCCCGCGGTCGGCCGACACGTCCTCCCAGCTGATGTCGCCGAGCGCGGCGACGTCCAGCTGACCGTTCGTGATGGTGCCGCCGGCGACCGAGTCGCTCGCGGTCCACAGCGCGAAGGTCGAGCCGCCGGTCAGCAGCGCGATACCGGCGGCGCCGGCGATGAGACCCTTGGTCTTGTTCTTCATGGTCGTACCTTTCTGAGGGAGGAGCGCCCGGGAGGGCGTCGCAGCACCGCCCGGTGGGCGTCCTGCGCTGTCGGTGGTGCTCAGTGGGTGGTCGTCCGTCGTCGTGCAGGGGCGAGGTCAGCGATCGGGCATCACCGGCCCCGTGGACGTGCACACGATCGACTCGCCCGGTTCCAGCCGGGGGATGACGACGGCGGTGCCGGCGGCCAGGCCGGGGCAGCTGATCCTCGGCGTCGTCACGGCCTGGGACCGACCGTTGCCGACCACGCGGCTCTGATCCCACTCGTCGGTCAGCACGACGTCCTTCAGCGGCGCCGACCCGGTGTTCGTCACCGTGTAGCGACGCGTCCCCTGGGTGCCCAGGGGCACCCGCGCGCCGGCCGGCAGGGGCGTCGTCTCCCCCACGCGGTAGACCTCCTTGACGAGGTCGATACCGACTGCCCACAGCTGCACGCGCGCGCACTGCCGCGCGGCGAGGTCCGCCGAGCCGGCGTCGCAGGTGACGGCCGTCGTGGCCGTCACCGGGCTCGTCGAGACGCGCGCGAGGTTCGTCATGACCCGGTCGCGGGGCGCGTCCCGGACGGTCATCGCGTAGGTGATCGTGGCGGTCGCACCGACGTCCAACGGGCCCGACCACGTGATCCGCGAGCCGGCCACCGTCGCCGCCCCGCCCGTGGCGGACACCGCGCCGAGGGTGGCGTCGTCGGTCGCGTCGGCCACCTCGTCGTACAGGTACGCGGGGCGCTGCGCCGTCATGGCGAGGGTGCCGACGTTGCGGACGGTCACGGTGTGGGTCAGCGCGCCGCCCGCGGCGGGCACGTACTCGGCGTCCACGGTCCGCGTGACCTCGAGGCGCGGGGCCCGGACGGTCATGGCCCAGTCCTCGACCTCGCCCCGCAGCGCCGCACCCACGGCGCTCGCGAGGTCGGCCTCGTCCGCCGCGACCCGCAGGCGCAGGAACGTCGCGCGGCCGGCCACGTCCGCCGGCACCGTCCACGTGAGCGTCACGTCCGCGCCCGCAGCGGCGGTGCTGGGGCAGGTCGCGACCGCAGAGCGCTCCCCCGCGTCGAAGGCGCCGGAGCCGTTCCAGTCGATCCAGCCGGCGACCCTCGCGTTCGAGTTGCCGCGGCAGCGGACGGTGACGCTGTGTGCCGACCCCGGGCCGTAGACGTCGGCCGCGGGTGCCGCACTCCCGGCGATGGCATCCTCGTCGGGCGTGTCACCGGTCGCGTTCGCGCTGTGCGGCGCGGTCCGGTTGGTGAGGGCGGCCGCGCCGAGCGTGACCTCGGGCGGGTTGGGCGCCGCGAGCGCGCCCGTGGCCGCGACGTACTGGGTGTCGCACACCTCCACCCACCCCTCCCGCCACTGGTACTCCCAGCGGCAGTTCACGGGTGTGGGGCTGTAGCCCGCGGTCGTCGTCGTCCCCGCCGCCAGGTTGCCGCCGCTCCACGTCGTGGGGTTGAGGAGTGCCGATGCAACGCCGTAGGACGCCGGGGCGTCGCCGTAGTCGACGTCCAGCACGTAGCCGAGCGACACCGCGCTCACGCCGCTGCCGAACAGCTGCACGTCGAGCGCACTCGCGCCGTTCGCCACGAGCACCGCTGTCGGCGTGCCGGTCCCGCTCGTGCACTCGCTGGACGTCATCGACATCCGCGCGGCCCACGTCGTGGTGCTCGGCCGCGAGACGGCCACCTGGGCGCGGTTGTCTCGGGTCGCGCACCCGCCGTTGCTGCGGTCCACCTGGAACCAGGGCGAGGTGGTGCCACCGGCGGCCGTGGCCTGGACGTACTCCGCGCCGTGCGTCGACTCCGCGTCCGCGAGCACCATCCCGCCGAGCGACACCGGTCGCGAGCTCACGCGCTGCGCCTGCCCCCAGCCCTGCCCGTTGAACTGCACCAGCGCACCGGTGCAGGCGACGCGGAAGGACCGGGTGGTGCCGTCGGGCGTGCGGATCGCGGAGCGCAGCTGGTTCGCCGTACCGGTGCCACCGACGTTGTACAGGTCGTCGAGACCGTCGCCGGAGTAGCCGCCCGGGCGGGCGACGTACACGTCCCCGCTGCGCCCCGACAGCTGGCACGTGACCTCGACGCGGTGCGCGGGGCCGACCTCGTGCCAGTTGGTGACGCTCGTGTTGTTCGTGATCTGCGCGCCGAGAGCACCCCACGACAGCCACGCGATGCGGTCCTTGTGCAGGCCGCTGCCGCCGGTGGCGTAGACGGGGGCGCCGTAGGTGCTGCCCGTGTCGCCGGCGGCCGCCGCGGCGGGCGCGGCGGTGACCGAGGCGAGCACCGGCGTCAGGGCGAGGGCGAGCAGTGCGGAGGAGACAGCGCCCGCCACGGTACGCCGCATGCCGCGCCGCCCGTTCGTGCCCCTGTCCTGCTGCATGCTGCGTGCCCCCTGGCCGTCGGAAGCCGGAGGGAGAGAGAGGCCCCGTCGGGGCGCTCGTTCCTCCGGCTCCTCAAGTAAGCCGGGTGCAGGACGCGCGTCCAACACAGTCGAACCGGACGGCGTCGACCCAACCGGGCCATCGGGACGCATCGCAGGGTGCTAGGACCCAAGGGCGAGACGCGCGCTGCGCCCACCGGGTGACCGCGGGCGTCGTCTGTGACCCGCTACGACCCGTGAACATGAACGGTTGTCCAACCGGGGTGCCTGCAGCGGCACCGTCACCTGCCGCGGGCGGTTCGTGACCCCCGCCACGGGCGTGCGTCACATCGGACGCGCGGACCGCACACTACGCCGTGGGGGACGGGCTTGCACATCGGGCGACGCTCGGTTCCCGGACGGCGACGACGGAACGTCCCACGGGTGGCCGTGGCACCTGGGTAGGTCACCTGGCACGACGAAGCGGGCGGCCCCGGGATCACTCCCGGGACCGCCCGCTTCAGGGGTCCTGCTGCTACGAGGGCGTCAGCCCTGCGCCACGCTGCCGCCGGCGGCCTCGATCTTCTCCTTGGCGGACGCGGAGTACGCGTCCACCGCGAGGGAGACCTTGACCGTCAGCTCGCCGGTGCCGAGCACCTTGACGGGCTGGCCCTTGCGGACCGCGCCCTTGGCGACCAGGTCGGCGACGGTGACGTCGCCGCCCTGCGGGTACAGCGCCGCGATCTTGTCCAGGTTCACGACCTGGTACTCGACGCGGAACGGGTTCTTGAAGCCACGGAGCTTGGGCAGCCGCATGTGCATCGGCATCTGCCCGCCCTCGAAGGCCGACGGCACCTGGTAGCGGGCCTTCGTGCCCTTGGTGCCGCGACCCGCGGTCTTGCCCTTCGACGCCTCACCACGACCCACACGGGTCTTGGCGGTCTTGGCGCCGGGGGCCGGACGCAGGTGGTGGACCTTGAGCGTGCCGCCGGCACCCTCGGTGGTCGCGCCACCCGTCGTGGCCTTCGGCTCCTCCGCGGCGGCCTTCGTGGCGGCCGGCTTGCGGGTCGCCTTCGGCTTCTCCTCGGCCGCAGCGGCCTCGGTCGCCGCGGCCTTCGCCGGAGCCTTCTTCGCCGGGGTCTTCTTGGCGGCGGCCTTGGGGGCCTCCTCCGTCGACTCCACGGCCGTGTCGTCGGCCTTCTTCTTGTCGTCGGCCATGGTCACTCGACCTCCTCGACCGCGACGAGGTGCGTCACCGTGTTGACCATGCCGCGGATCTCGGGGCGGTCCTCCTTGACGACGACGTCGCCGATCCGCTTCAGGCCCAGGGTGCGCAGCGTGTCGCGCTGGTTCTGCTTGCCGCCGATGGCGGACCGGGTCTGGGTCACCTTGAGACGGGCCATCACGCACCCACCTTCGCAGCGGCCGCCGCGCGACCCTCCGCCTGCGCACGCAGGAGGGAGGCCGGGGCGACGTGGTCGAGGGCCAGCCCACGACGGGCAGCGACGGCCTCGGGCTCCTCGAGGGAGCGCAGGGCCTCGACCGTGGCGTGCACGATGTTGATCGCGTTGGACGACCCGAGCGACTTGCTGAGCACGTCGTGGATGCCGGCGCACTCGAGCACCGCACGCACCGGACCGCCGGCGATCACACCGGTACCCGGGGACGCGGGACGCAGGAACACGACGCCCGCGGCCTTCTCGCCCTGGACGGGGTGCGGGATGGTGCCCTGGATGCGGGGGACGCGGAAGAAGTTCTTCTTCGCCTCCTCGACACCCTTGGCGATCGCCGCGGGCACCTCCTTGGCCTTGCCGTAGCCGACGCCGACCGTGCCGTCACCGTCGCCCACCACGACGAGCGCGGTGAAGCTGAAGCGACGGCCGCCCTTGACGACCTTCGCGACACGGTTGATCGTCACGACGCGCTCGACGAACGCGCTCTTCTCGGCGGCGTCACCGCGCCGCCCGCCGTCACGACGGCCGCCGTCTCGGCGGTCGCCGCCGGTGCCGCCGGCACCGGTGTTGCTGCGCTGAGGAGCAGCCATCAGAAAGTCCTCTTCTTCGATGCGGAGTTCGTCGTCACAGGGCCAGACCGCCCTCACGGGCGCCGTCGGCGACCGCGGCCACACGGCCGTGGTACTTGTTGCCGCCGCGGTCGAACACGACCGACTCGACGCCGGCCGCCTTCGCACGCGCGGCGACGAGCTCGCCGACCTTGCGCGCCTTGGCCGTCTTGTCGCCCTCGGCGCCCCGCAGGTCCGCCTCGAGCGTCGAGGCCGAGGCCACGGTCTGACCGATGCCGTCGTCGACGACCTGGGCCGTGATGTGCCGCGCGGAGCGGGTCACGACCAGGCGCGGACGAGCGGCGGTGCCGACGACCTTCTTGCGCAGACGCAGGTGGCGGCGGCGACGGGCGATCGACTTGCCCTTGCCCTTGATGCTGATCGCCATGGCTTACTTCCCAGCCTTTCCGACCTTGCGGCGCACGTTCTCGCCCGCGTACCGCACGCCCTTGCCCTTGTACGGCTCGGGCTTGCGGATCTTGCGGATGTTCGCGGCGACCTCGCCCACCTGCTGCTTGTCGATGCCCTGGACCGAGAACTTCGTCGGGGTCTCGACGGCGAAGGCGATGCCCGCGGGGGGCTCGACCGTGACCGGGTGGCTGAAGCCGAGGGCGAACTCGAGGGTGTCGCCCTTCGCGGTCACGCGGTAACCGGTGCCGACGATCTCGAGCTTCTTGGTGTAGCCCTCCGTCACGCCGGTGACCAGGTTGGCCAGCAGCGTGCGGGTGAGGCCGTGCAGCGAGCGCGAGAGGCGCTCGTCGTCGGGACGCGTCACCACGAGGGCGCCGGCGTCGTCACGGTCCACCGCGAGGGGGGCCGGGATGGTGTGCGTGAGAGTCCCCTTGGGACCCGTCACCGTCACGAGCTGGCCGTCGATCGTCACGTCGACACCGGACGGCACCGGGACGGGGATCCTGCCGATTCGGGACATGGCTGTTCTCCTCTCGTCTCGGGCTTACCAGACGTAGGCGAGGACTTCCCCGCCCACACCCTTCTTCTGGGCCTGCTTGTCGGTCAGCAGGCCGGAGGACGTGGACAGGATCGCCACGCCCAGGCCGCCGAGCACCTTCGGCAGGTTGGTCGACTTGGCGTACACGCGCAGGCCCGGCTTGGACACGCGCTTCACGCCGGCGAGCGCACGCTCGCGGTTGGGGCCGTACTTCAGCGTGATCGTGAGGTTCTTGCCCACGGGGGCGTCCTCGACGGTCCAGCCGGAGATGTAGCCCTCGGCCTGCAGGATCTCGGCGATGTGGCTCTTCAGCTTCGAGAACGGGATCGTCACCGTGTCGTGGTGCGCCGAGTTCGCGTTGCGCAGACGCGTCAGGAAGTCTGCGATCGGGTCGGTCATGGTCATCGGGCGTCAGCCCTTTCTCGCCGGGGTATCCGTGCCCCCGAGGTGGGGGCACGGACCTACCGACGTCCGGTGGTTCTTACCAGCTGCTCTTCGTCACGCCGGGGAGCTCGCCGCGGTGGGCCATCTCCCGCACGCAGATCCGGCACAGGCCGAACTTGCGGTACACCGAGTGCGGACGACCGCACCGCTGGCAGCGCGTGTAGGCACGGACCGCGAACTTCGGCTTCGCGGCCGCCTTGTGGATGAGGGCGGTCTTCGCCATGTCAGTTCTCCTTGAACGGGAAGCCGAGGAGCTTGAGGAACGCGCGCCCCTCGTCGTCCGTGGTGGCGGTCGTGACGATGGTGATGTCCATGCCGCGGACCCGGTCGATCTTGTCCTGGTCGATCTCGTGGAACACGGACTGCTCCACGAGGCCGAACGTGTAGTTGCCGTGCCCGTCGAACTGGGCCGGGGACAGACCGCGGAAGTCGCGGATGCGCGGCAGCGCGATCGACAGCAGGCGGTCGAGGAACTCCCAGGCACGGTCGCCGCGCAGCGTGACGTGCGCGCCGATCGGCATGCCCTCGCGCAGCTTGAACTGCGCGATGGACTTGCGGGCCTTGGTGACCTGCGGCTTCTGACCCGTGATCTGGGTGAGGTCGCGGATCGCGCCCTCGATCAGCTTCGAGTCCTTGGCGGCGTCGCCGACACCCATGTTCACGACGACCTTGACGAGTCGCGCGACCTGGTTGATGTTCTCGTGCGAGAACTGCTCGAACAGCGCCGGCTTGATCTCGTCGTTGTAGCGCGTCTTGAGGCGCGGCTGGGCCGGGGCCTCGATGGTGGTCTCGGTCATCAGATGTCCTTACCGGAGCGCTTGGCGACGCGGACGCGCACGGTGCGCGTGCGTCCGTCGCGCTCGACCTGCTCGGTGCGGTAGCCGACCCGGGTGCCCTTCTTGGTCTCCGGGTCCACCAGCATCACGTTGCTGATGTGGATGGGGGCCTCGATCGTCTCGATGCCGCCCGTGCGGGTGCCGCGGGACGACTGGCCGGCCTTCGTGTGCTTCTGCACGCGCTGGACACCCTCGACGACGACGCGCTGCGTCTCCGGGAGGACCTCGAGGACACGCCCCTGCTGGCCGCGGTCGCGGCCCGAGATGACGACGACGAGGTCGCCCTTCTTGATCTTCGCCATGGTCAGAGCACCTCCGGCGCCAGCGAGATGATCTTCATGAACTTCTTGTCGCGCAGCTCGCGGCCCACCGGGCCGAAGATGCGGGTGCCGCGCGGCTCGCCGTCGTTCTTGAGGATCACCGCGGCGTTCTCGTCGAACTTGATGTACGAGCCGTCGGGACGCCGGCGCTCCTTGCGGGTGCGCACGACGACCGCCTTGACGACGTCGCCCTTCTTGACGTTGCCGCCGGGGATCGCGTCCTTGACGGTGGCGACGATGACGTCGCCGATACCGGCGTAGCGACGGCCGGAGCCGCCGAGCACACGGATGCAGAGGATCTCCTTGGCACCCGTGTTGTCGGCGACACGCAGTCGCGACTCCTGCTGGATCATCTAGCTCTCTCCTGTCGTCTGGCGGGTTCTCGCACCGCACCGCCCCGGAGGGTGGCCGCCGAGCCTGGCCGAACGGATGGTTGCCGTGGTGCACACGACGCGGGCGGCCCCGAGCGGGGCGCGCCCGCGTCGCGGGCAACTGTCGTGCGTGCCGGACCGGGAGGTCCGGGAACGGGTCTTACTTGGCCTTCTCGAGGACCTCGACCACGCGCCACCGCTTGGTGGCGGACAGCGGCCGCGTCTCCATGATCTCGACCAGGTCGCCGATGCCGGCGCTGTTCTGCTCGTCGTGGGCCTTGACCTTGCTGGTGCGGCGGATGACCTTGCCGTACAGCGGGTGCTTGACGCGGTCCTCGACCTCGACCACGACGGTCTTGTCCATCTTGTCGCTCACGACGTAACCACGGCGCGTCTTGCGGTATGCCCGGTGGTCGGTCGTGGCGGTGGTGTGCTCGTGCTTCGTCATCAGGGCCTCACTCCGCGCTCGGGGCGGTACGGATGCCGAGCTCGCGCTCGCGCAGGATCGTGTAGATGCGCGCGATGTCGCGGCGGACCGCCTTGAGGCGCCCGTGGCTCTCGAGCTGGCCCGTCGCCGACTGGAAGCGGAGGTTGAACAGCTCCTCCTTGGCCTTCTTCAGCTCGGCGACCAGCTTCTCGTCGTCGAAGGTGTCCAGCTCGCTGGGAGCCAGGTCCTTGGTTCCGATGGCCATCAGTTACCCCCCTCGCGCACGATGAAACGTGTCTTCATCGGGAGCTTGTGCATCGCACGGCGCATGGCCTCGCGGGCCAGCGGCTCCGGGACACCGGCGAGCTCGAACATCACTCGACCGGGCTTGACGTTGGCGATCCACCACTCGGGCGAGCCCTTGCCGGAACCCATGCGGGTCTCGGCGGGCTTCTTCGTGAGGGGACGGTCCGGGTAGATGTTGATCCAGACCTTCCCACCACGCTTGATGTGGCGGGTCATGGCGATACGCGCAGCCTCGATCTGCCGGTTCGTGACGTAGGCGGGCTCGAGAGCCTGGATGCCGTACTCGCCGAACGAGATCGTCGTGCCACCCGTCGACGCGCCGCGGCGCGTCGGGTGGTGCTGCTTGCGGTGCTTCAGCCGGCGCGGGATCAGCACGGCTCAGGCCTCCGTTCCGGACTCGGTGGGCGCCGTGTCCGCCGCGGGCGCCGACTGCTCGGCGGCCGGGGCGGGGGCGTCCTGACGCTCGGGGCGACGACCGCCGCCACGCGGGCCACGGTCACCACGGTCGCCGCGGTCGCCGCGCGGGCCGCGCGACGGACGCGGAGCCTGCGTGGCCTGCTGCTGCGCCCACTCGCGCTCGGTGACGTCACCCTTGTAGACCCACACCTTCACGCCGATGCGGCCGAAGGTCGTGCGGGCCTCGAAGAAGCCGTAGTCGATGTTCGCCCGCAGCGTGTGCAGCGGCACACGACCCTCGCGGTAGAACTCCGTGCGGCTCATCTCCGCGCCACCGAGGCGGCCGGAGACCTGGACACGGATGCCCTTGGCGCCGGCGCGCTGCGCGGACTGGATGCCCTTGCGCATGGCGCGGCGGAACGACACGCGGCTCGCGAGCTGCTCGGCGATGCCCTGGGCGACCAGCTGGGCCTCGATCTCGGCGTTCTTGACCTCGAGGATGTTCAGCTGGACCTGCTTGCCCGTGAGCTTCTCGAGCTCGCCGCGGATGCGGTCGGCCTCGGCCCCACGACGCCCGATGACGATGCCCGGGCGGGCGGTGTGGATGTCGACGCGGACGCGGTCACGCGTCCGCTCGATCTCCACCTTGGCGATGCCGGCGCGCTCGAGGCCCGTCGACATGAGCTTGCGGATCTGGACGTCCTCGCGGACGTAGTCGCGGTAGCGCTGACCCGGCTTCGTCGAGTCGGCGAACCAGCGCGAGCGGTGATCCGTCGTGATGCCCAGGCGGTACCCGAGCGGGTTGACCTTCTGTCCCACTAGCGGGCCCGTCCCTTCGTGCTCGTCGTCTCGCGCTCGGCCACCACGACCGTGATGTGGCTCGTGCGCTTGAGGATGCGACCCGCGCGACCCTGCGCGCGAGGCCGGAACCGCTTGAGCGTCGGACCCTCGTCGACGAAGACCTCGGAGATGTAGAGGTTCGTCTCGTCGAGCCGCTCGCTGTTGCGCTTGGCCCCCTCGACCGCGTTCGCGACCGCGGACTGCACCGTCTTGAGGACGGGCTCCGCCGCGGCCTGCGGCGCGAACTTCAGCACCGCCACGGCCTCGGCCGCCTGCTTGCCACGGATGAGGTCCACGACGCGGCGGGCCTTCTGGGGCGTGACGCGGACGAACCGCGCCTTCGCCTTGGCTTCCATCGCTGTCCTGCTCTCTGTTCTCTGCCGTCAGGGCGTCACCAGCTGACCGGGGGTCAGCGGCGACGGCCCTTCCGGTCGTCCTTCTCGTGGCCGCGGAACGTCCGCGTGGGGGCGAACTCGCCGAGCTTGTGCCCGACCATCGACTCCGTCACGAACACGGGCGTGTGCTTGCGGCCGTCGTGGACCGCGAAGGTGTGGCCGAGGAAGTCGGGCGTGATCATCGAGCGACGCGACCACGTCTTGATGACGTTCTTCGTGCCGGCCTCGTTCTGCGCGTCGACCTTCTTCTGCAGGTGGTCGTCGACGAACGGGCCCTTCTTGAGGCTGCGAGGCATCTCGGGCTCCTATCAGCGCTTCTTGCCGGTGCGCCGACGGCGCACGATGAGCTTGTCGCTCGGCTTGTTCGGACGACGGGTACGACCCTCGGGCTGACCCCACGGGCTCACCGGGTGGCGGCCACCGGAGGTCTTGCCCTCACCACCACCGTGCGGGTGGTCGATCGGGTTCATGGCGACACCGCGGACGGTGGGGCGCTTGCCCTTCCACCGCATGCGGCCGGCCTTGCCCCAGTTGATGTTCGACTGCTCGGCGTTGCCGACCTCGCCGACCGTCGCGCGGCAGCGCAGGTCGACGTTGCGGATCTCGCCGGACGGCATGCGCAGCTGCGCGTACGGGCCGTCCTTCGCGACGAGCTGCACCGAGGCGCCGGCCGAGCGCGCGATCTTCGCACCGCCACCGGGGCGGAGCTCGATGGCGTGGATGACCGTACCCGTGGGGATGTTGCGCAGCGGCAGGTTGTTGCCGGGCTTGATGTCGGCGCCGGGACCGGCCTCGACGACGTCGCCCTGCGACAGCTTGTTCGGCGCGATGATGTAGCGCTTCTCGCCGTCCGCGTAGTGCAGCAGCGCGATGCGCGCCGTGCGGTTCGGGTCGTACTCGATGTGCGCGACCTTGGCCGGCACGCCGTCCTTGTCGTGACGGCGGAAGTCGATGACGCGGTACGCACGCTTGTGGCCGCCACCCTGGTGGCGGGTCGTCACGCGACCCGTGGCGTTGCGGCCACCGGTCTTGTGCAGCGGGCGGACCAGCGACTTCTCCGGCGTGGAGCGCGTGATCTCGACGAAGTCGGCGACCGACGAGCCACGGCGGCCCGGCGTCGTCGGCTTGTACTTACGGATTCCCATGAGTCCTCAGATCCTTCCGGGCCTCAGCCGACCGGTCCGCCGAAGATGTCGATCGAGCCCTCGCGGAGGGTGACGATCGCACGCTTCGTGGCCTTGCGGCGGCCGATGCCGAACCGGGTCCGGCGCGACTTGCCCTGGCGGTTCGCGGTGTTGACCGAGTCGACCTTGACGCCGAAGACCTGCTCGACGGCGATCTTGATCTCGGTCTTGTTGGCACGCGGGTCGACGAGGAAGGTGTACTTGCCCTCGTCGAGCAGGCCGTAGCTCTTCTCGGAGACGACCGGCGCGATCAGGATGTCGCGCGGGTCCTTGCCGACGGCGGTCACTTCGTCTCCTCCTGAGCCGCCTCGGACTCGGTGGCCACGGCCTTGGCACCCTTGGCGGGGCCGGCCAGGAACGCGTCGAGCGCGCCCTGCGTGAAGACCACGTCGTCCGAGATGAGGACGTCGTACGTGTTGAGCTGGTCGGCGACGAGCAGGTGCACGCGCTCGACGTTGCGCAGCGACTTCCAGGTGATCTCGTCCTGGCGCTCGACGACCACGAGGACGTTCTTGCGGCCGGACAGGTTGTCGAGCACCGCGAGAGCGGCCTTGGTCGACGGCACCTGGCCGGGCGCGAAGCCCGTCACGACGTGGACGCGGCCGGCGCGCGCGCGGTCCGAGAGAGCACCGCGGAGCGCCGCGGCCTTCATCTTCTTCGGCGTCCGCTGCGAGTAGTCACGCGGCGTCGGGCCGTGGACGACGCCACCACCCGCGAACTGCGGGGCGCGGGTCGAGCCCTGACGGGCGCGGCCGGTGCCCTTCTGCTTGTACGGCTTCTTGCCGCCACCACGGACCTCGCCACGGTTCTTCGTGTCGTGGGTCCCCTGGCGCGCCGCAGCGAGCTGCGCGACGACCACCTGGTGGATCAGCGGGACGTTCGTGGTCGCGTCGAAGACGTCACCGGGCAGGTCGGCCGTGCCGGCCTTCTGGCCCTTCTCGTCCAGGACGTCGACGGTCAGCGTGTCGCTCATGGAGGTCACGCACCCTTCGCAGCGGAACGCACGAGGACGACGCCGCCCTTGGGGCCGGGAACCGCGCCCTTGACGAGCAGCAGACCCTTCTCCGCGTCGACCGCGTGCACGGTCAGGTTCTGGGTGGTCTGACGGGCGACGCCCATCCGACCGGCCATCCGCAGGCCCTTGAAGACGCGCGACGGCGTCGAGGCGCCGCCGATCGAGCCGGGCTTGCGGTGGTTGCGGTGCGCACCGTGGGAGGCGCCGACGCCGGAGAAGCCGTGACGCTTCATCACACCGGCCGTGCCCTTGCCCTTGGTGGTGCCGACGACGTCGACGACCTGGCCGGCCTCGAACACGCCGGCGGTGATCTCCTGGCCGAGCGTGAACTCGGCCGCGTTCGACGTCCGCACCTCGACCACGTGCCGACGAGGGGTGACCCCCGCCTTCTCGAAGTGGCCCTTGAGCGGCTTGGTGACCTTGCGCGGGTCGATCTGGCCGGAGGCCAGCTGCACCGCGGCGTAGCCGTCGGTCTCAGCGGAGCGGACCTGCGTCACGACGTTCGGCCCGACGGCGACGACCGTGACCGGCACGAGGCGACCTGCGTCGTCCCACACCTGGGTCATGCCGAGCTTCGTGCCGAGCACCGCCGTGACGGGGCGCGCGTTCTGCTGGGTAGCCATGAAAGATCAGTCCCTTCCCAGCGTCAGAGCTTGATCTCGATGTTCACGTCCGCCGGCAGGTCGAGACGCATGAGCGAGTCGACAGCCTTCGGCGTGGGATCGATGATGTCGATGAGCCGCTTGTGCGTGCGCATCTCGAAGTGCTCGCGGCTGTCCTTGTACTTGTGGGGCGACCGGATCACGACGAAGACGTTCTTCTCCGTCGGGAGCGGCACCGGGCCCACGACCGACGCACCAGCGCGAGTCACCGTGTCGACGATCTTGCGCGCCGAGCTGTCGATGACCTCGTGGTCGTAGGACTTGAGCCGGATGCGGATCTTCTGTCCCGCCATGGCGTCGTCTACTTCTCTCTCTCGATACCGGTCCGTCCGACCCCCGCACTCGGGCGTGTCGCTTCTCGCGACGCACCTGAGCGCTGCGTACCGTTCCCGGGACGGGGGTCGTGGTTGCGAACGCCCACCGCCGAGCTGCCCCGGGGTCCACGCGTCCGCCACGTCTGGTCGCCCTGGCCGGGGGCGCGCGCGAACGCACACCCCTAGCGGGCAACCCCGACAGTCTGCCAGACATGGGCCCGGAAGGCCAACCACCGTGACCGACGCCTCTCCCCCGCCGCGCACGCACCCGTCGGGGCGAGATGGGGACCGGCCGCTCGCTCTAGGTTGACGTTCGACATATTGCGGGCCACGATGGAGTCATGACGGCGACCGACACCACCGAGGGCCTGCGCCGCGCGCTGACCCCCGTGCTCGCGCTCGCGCTCCTGTCGCGCGCACCGCGTCACGGGTACGCGCTCATCGCGGACCTGCGCACGGTGGGCGTCGGCGGCGCCAACGGCGGCACGATCTACCCGCTCCTGCGGTCCCTCGAGAAGGACGGGCTCGTCTCGTCCACCTGGGACGTGAGCGGCCCGGGTCCCGCCCGCAAGGTCTTCCACCTCACCGACCTGGGCGCCGAGCGCCTCGCCCACGACCGCCGCACCGCGTCGGACCTGCTCCAGCAGGTCGCGCGCCTCGGACTCCCGGAGTGACGACCATGAGCTACGCCCAGGACCTCGCCTTCCACCTCCGCCTGCGCGACGTGCCCGAGCCGGAGGTCGCGGACATCGTCGCGGAGGTCGACGAGTACGTGGCGACCGGCGGCGACCCCGTCGCGTACTTCGGCACCGCCGAGCAGTACGCGGCACGCTTCCCCGCCGGTGCGCCGCGCCGCCGGCGCGGTCTGCCCGCGGGCCTCGCGGCGGGCGCCGCCCTGCTGTGGGTCGCCGTCGCCCTCGCGCTCTACGCCACGGGTACCTGGGAGCGGACCGAGGGGATGGACCGCGTCGTGCTGCTGCCCGCGCTCGGCATCCTGCTGCTCGGGCTCCTCATCGCCTTCGTGCTGCACCTCGCGCGCGCGTCCCGGCCCGTCCGACGGGGCACGCCGACGCCGGACGCCTGAGGGACCTGCCCCCCCGGTACTTCCCGCCCACCCCCCCCGCCGGCCGGCACGAAGTACCCAGCACGGCGACGGCCGCCGCCGGTCCCGAGGGACCGACGACGGCCGTCACGTCGAGCGAGGACGCGGCTCAGAGGCCCAGGATCCACTTGATGGCGTCGTAGATCGCGTTGCCGCTGATGCCGCCGAGCAGGCCCTTGACCCACGTCGGGACGCTCGTGTTCCACCACGACACGAACGCGGTGCGACCGCGCTCCACGTAGGCGATGATCTGGCGGTACGTGGTGATCGACCGCGACTTGATGACCTGGAGCGCCGCCTGCACGGCGACGCGGATCCAGATCGGGACGTTCGGCGTCGCGGCGGTGCCACCGGGGGCGGTGATGCCCGAGCCCGGCGTCAGGCCGACGACGGACCGGGCCGGCAGCGGCACCGGCGCGGTCGTGCCGGAGGTGGTGACCGACGAGACGGCGACCGCGGCGGGCGCCGGTGCGGCCGTGGCCGGCAGGGCTGCGGTGATGCCGATGCCGGAGCCGAGGCTGGCGACGAGGACTCCTGCGGCGATCTTGCGACGGACGGACATGCGTTCCTCCTGGGCTGTCCCGACGGTCGGTGCTCACCGACCTGGCGACAGCCGACCAGGCCCTGCAGGGGGTGCGGAAGGGGCGATCCGGACGTCCCGGGCGGGCCGCCGACGGCCCCGCGCGCCCCAAAAGTTGGACGCCGTGGTTCTGGGGCGGGAGTTGTGACCGACGGTTCTGCACGGCTGCTCCCCGCCGCCGGCGTCCCGGCGTCGAGGGGCGCACCGCCTGTGCGTCACAACCGTTCGGCGTCGGGTGGCGCGGACGCACGATCGGCTCGACCCGCCGCCTCGGCCCCGACCGGAGCCGATGTGAGCCACGTCACACTTCTGCCCGCTCGGGTTCGCCGGCCTCGTCTCGCATGACGGGACACGGCACGACGTCGTCGTCCCGGGCGAGCGCACGCCCGACCGTCGACGGGCTCACGCCCAGCGCGCGGGCGATGGCCGTGTGGCTCTGCCCCGCCGCCCGCAGCGCGCGCGCCGCGACGAGCCGCTCCGGCGACATCACCGTCGGGCGGCCGGGTGGCCTGCCCTCTCGCCGCGCCGCGTCCTGCCCGGCACGGGACCGCACCCGCACGCGAGCCACGTGCAGCGCGGACAGCGACGCGGCGAAGGCGACCAAGGACGGCCCGTGCGACGCCGCCGTGTCGATCTCCGGCTCGCACAGCGACCGCAGGTGCACCTTCCGGTCGTGCAGGTCCGTCACCACCCGCAACGCCCCGGCGACCGAGCTGACGGCCCGGTCGAGCCGCCACACGAGGAACGTGTCCCCCGCGCGCAGGCGCTCGAGGCACACGTCCCACTGCGACGGCCCCGGGCCGGCACCCCCGTGGTCGACGAACACCAGCTCCGCCCCGGCCCGCCGCAGCTCGGCCAGCTCCCGCGCTGCCTCCTGCTCGGACGTCTCGACACGTACGTATCCCACGACAACCACGCCGCCCCCTCGAGCACCAGCCCCCTGACGCCGGCGAGCGGGTGGCCCCCGTCGGCCGGCGCGCGGCCCGGACCCGGGCCGCGTGTGCACGTGGGACCGAGCCTACGGAGGTCCTCCCCCGACCGACAGGGCCCCGCGCCGTGCGCGTGGACGGCTCCGGGGACGCAGCAG
>NZ_JBHUZW010000089.1:0-16254 GCF_042667215.1 Cellulomonas sp. NPDC057328
CCCCGGAGCAGCTGCTCCGGGGCCCTCGTGCGTCGGCGTCGAACGCTCAGGCGTTGGGACGCTTGCCGTGGTTCGCGCCGTTGCCCTTGCGCGAACGGCGCTTGCGGCCACGCTTGCTCATCGGTGTCTCCTCGCGTCTTGCGGGCGCGCGCACGCGTGCGCGCACCATGGGTCGGCCCCATCGTCCCACACCGGGCGCCCGCCGCGTGCCGCCCGCCACGTCGGTCCCGGCTCAAGTGCGCGCCCCGACCGGCCGATGCACCCGTCGTGGCAGAGACCCAGTCCGTGATCCCGTTCCTGCACGCGCTGGCGAGCACCAACGGCTCCGACCTGCACTGCAAGGTCGGCTCCGCGCCGCGCGTGCGCGTCGACGGCCGCCTGCGCCGGCTGCAGGCCCCCGACCTGCGCCCGGCCGACACCGAGCGGATGCTCGACGAGGTGCTCCCGGACGACCTCGTGGAGACCTTCCGCCAGACCAAGGAGGCGGACTTCGCGTACTCCCTGCCGGGCGTCGGCCGCTTCCGCGTCAACGCCTACCAGGCGCGCGGCACGTTCGGCCTCGTCTTCCGGCGCGTGGCGATCGGCGCGCAGTCGATGGGCGAGCTGGGCCTGCCCGAGGTCATCGGCGAGCTCGCGCTCGAGCCGCGCGGCCTCGTGCTGGTCACCGGGCCCACGGGCTCCGGCAAGACGACGACGCTCGCGTCGATGGTCGACCTCATCAACACGCTGCGCGAGGTCAACATCGTCACGATCGAGGACCCGATCGAGATCCTGCACGCCGACAAGAAGGCGATCGTCTCGCAGCGCGAGGTGCGGCAGGACACCGACAACTTCACGGTCGCGCTGCGCGCCGCGATGCGGCAGGACCCGGACGTCATCCTCGTCGGCGAGATGCGCGACGTGGAGACGGTGCGCGCGGCGCTGTCGGCGGCGGAGACCGGCCACCTCGTCCTGTCGACCCTGCACACCATCGACGCGGCCGAGACCGTCAACCGCATCGTCGACTTCTTCCCGCCGCACGAGCAGAAGCAGGTCCGCATCGCGCTCGCCCAGGCGCTGCGCGGCATCGTCTCGCAGCGTCTGCTGCGCCGCGCCGACGGCACGGGCCGCGTGTCGGCGATCGAGGTCATGGTCAACACCGGCCGCACGGCCGAGGCGATCGTCGAGCCCCAGGAGAACCCCCCGCTCACCGAGCTGATCAAGGAGGGCGACTTCTACAAGATGCAGACGTTCGACCAGCACCTGTTCACGCTCGTGCGCGACGCCGTCGTGACGTACGAGGACGCCCTCGCGGCGGCGTCCAACCCGCACGACCTCACCCTCGAGCTGCGGTCCGCCGGCCTCGTCGGCTGACGACGGACCGACGCCGGACGGCCCGGGACGCAGGTGCGTCCCGGGCCGTCGGCGTCGGTGCGCCCGCGGGCGCGCAGGGTGCGGCGGGCGTCAGGCGTCGTCCGGCAGCCCGAGCCACGCGTGCCAGCCGGTGTGCAGCACGAGCCACGCCATGAGGCCGTAGCCCGCCTGGCCGGGCAGGTGGCCGCGCGACGTCGCCATGTCGGCGAGCCACTGGTCGTGGGCCGCGAGCGGCGAGTACATGTCGACGTACGGCACCCGGCGGCGGGCGGCGACGTCGCCGAGCGCGGCGGAGAGCTCGGCGATCTTGTCGCCGTCCTCGGGTGCGCCCGGCGGCGGGCCGACGACGAACGCGGGCATCCGGCGCTGGTCGGCGACGTCGAGGACGTTGGCGAGGTTGAGGCGGCTGCGCGCGAGCGAGAGGCCGGCGGTGACGTCGGCGCGGCCGATGCCCACGACGAGGCGGGTGTCGGCCTCGGGCGACAGACGGCGCGAGACCTCGGGGTCCCAGCGGACGCCGAGCTCGGTGCTGTTCTCGCCCGGCACGGCGAGCGTCAGCACGGTGAGGGGGTCCGGCGTGGGGGTGCGTGCGGCGACCCGGCCGACCCAGCCGAGACCGCGTGGGTCCCCGGCACCGGCGACCAGCTCGTCACCGATGACCGCGAGCCGGAGCGGCAGCTCACCCACGTCCCGTCCTCCTGCCCTCGTGCGCGCCGGCCGGTGCCGACGCTCCGGGGACAGTGTCGCAGCAGCCGGGCCCGGCCGGGTGCGTGCCGGGGCGGTCGCGCGTGTCCGGCGGCGGGCGGCTCAGCGGAGGAGCCCGGTCGGCGCGGGTGCCCGGTGGTCGAGGGACGCGTCCCAGGTCTCGTGGGACGCGGGGGGCCGACGGTCGCCGAGCCCGTCGGCGACGACGACGCGCCAGAGCCAGACGAGCCAGGCGGCGAGCGCGAGGAGCGAGAGCACGAGCCAGAGGATGTCCATGGCAGAGATCCTGCGCCAGCCACGATGCTGCCACGAGTGGCGGATCTGTCGGTGACCGTCGACATCCCGCCATCGTCGTGCGACGCTGGTCACGTGCTCCGCTCCGTCGCCGTCCTGGCGCTCCCCGACGCCGCCCCCTTCGAGCTCGGCACCGCGTGCGAGGTCTTCGGCATCGACCGGTCCGACACCGGCGGGCCGTCGTTCGACTTCCGCGTGTGCGGGCCGACGCCGGGCGTGCCCGTGCGCACCAAGGCGGGTTTCTCGCTGCTCGTCGAGCACGGGCTCGAGGCGACGCGCGACGTCGACCTCGTCGTCGTCCCCGCGTACGGCGGGCCGGCACGGGTGGACGAGGCCGTGCTGCGCGCGCTGCGGGACGCGCACGACCGCGGCGCGTGGGTGCTGAGCATCTGCAGCGGCGCGTTCGCGCTGGGGGAGGCCGGGCTCCTCGACGGGCGCCGCTGCACCACGCACTGGATGCACGCCGAGGAGCTCGCGGCACGGTTCCCGACCGCGACCGTCGACCCGTCGGTGCTCTTCGTCGAGGACGGGCGCGTCATCACGGGCGCCGGCACCGCCGCCGGCATCGACGCGTGCCTGCACCTCGTGCGCCGCGAGCTCGGCGGGGCCGCCGCGACGGCCGTCGCCCGCCGCATGATCGTCCCGCCGCAGCGCGACGGCGGGCAGGCGCAGTACATCGACATGCCGCTGCCGGAGGCGGACACGCTCGCGCCGCTGCTCGCCTGGATGACGGCGCACCTCGACACCGAGCTGTCCGTGCCCACGCTCGCCGCCCGCGCGCTGATGTCGGAGCGGACGTTCGCGCGGCGGTTCCGCGCCGAGACCGGCACGACGCCGGCCGCGTGGGTGGCGCGGCAGCGGGTGGCGCGCGCGCAGGAGCTGCTCGAGCGCACCGACGTGCCCGTGGACGAGGTGGCGCGGCTGTGCGGGCTCGGGTCGGCCGCGCAGCTGCGGCACCACTTCGCCCGCACGCTCGGCACCAGCCCGCAGGCGTACCGCCGCCGGTTCGCGTGCCGCGACGAGGACGCCCCGGCCGGTGCCGCGACGACGCTCGTCCCCGCCTGACCTCGCCCCGCCCGGCGCCCGACCGGCGCCCGCACGGCACCGCGGCCCGCCGCCGGGCAGCACGACGCCCCACCCCGTGGTCTCGAGGTGGGGCGTCGTCCGGCCGGTGGGCCGGTGCCGCGCCGCGGACGCGGCAGGTCAGCGGGACGTCACATGCCCGGCATCAGCACGCCGTCGAGCAGGTAGACGGTCGCGTTCGCGGTCTGCACGCCGCCGCAGACGACGTTCACGTCGTCGACCATCAGCTCGTCGCCCTCGCCGGAGACGGTCACCATGTCGCCCTGCACCGTCGCGTGCTCACCGACGACCTGCTCGGGCGACAGACGGCCCGGCACGACGTGGTACGTCAGCACGGAGGTGAGCGTCGCGGAGTCGGTCTTGAGGGACTCGATCGTGGCCGGGTCCACCGCCGCGAACGCCTCGTCCACGGGTGCGAACACCGTGAACTCACCGCCGTTGAGCGTGTCGACCAGGTCCACCTCCGGGTTGAGCTGGCCCGACACCGCGGAGACGAGCGTCGTGAGCAGCGGGTTGTTCGACGCGGCGACGGCGACCGGGTCGGCCGACATGCCCTCGATCGAGCCGGCGCCGTCCGGGACGGCGGCGGCGTAGTCGGCACAGCCCGGGCCGACGAGGCCCATGGCGGCCGGGTCCATCATGTCCTCGTCCATGTCCTCCGCGGGCGTCGACGCCATGTCGTCGGGCGTCTGCTCCGTCATGGTGTCGGGGGACGAGGTGCCGGCGGTGTCGTCCGAGGAGCTGCACGCCGTCAGGGCCAGGCCGGTCGTGAGCAGCAGGGCGGCCGAGATGCGGGTGCGGGTCGAGATCTTCATGGGTCGTCTCCTCCGTGGGTCGCGGGGCCGCCTCAGCCCCGCCGTCACCGAGGGTTCGGAGCCCCGCGGGAGGTGGATGGGTCCGGATGTCGACGAGATCCGGGCCGCCGCGTCACCCGGTCGCCGACCCATCCGGCCCCGCCGGTGCGCCGAACCACGGGCATGGACCTCGTGGTGGTGGCGCTCGTCGGACTGGTCGGCGGGCTCGTGACAGGCATCTCGCCGTGCATCCTCCCCGTGCTGCCCGTCGTGCTGCTCAGCGCGGGGGCGCAGGGGGCGCGCACACCGGCGGCCGGCGACGGGCGCCGGGGCAGGGCGGGCGGCGGGCAGGGCAGCCGGCAGGCGGGCGGTGGTGCGCTGCCCGTGACGGTGGGACCCGCGCCGCGCGGCGCGGCCGCTGGTGTCGGCGTCCTCGAGCAGCCCACCTTCCTGCGGACGGGACGCGTCGGTGACGACGCCGCGGACGCGCGGCCGCCGGGCGCGCGCCCGTACCTCGTCATCGCGGGGCTCGTCACGTCCTTCTCGCTCGCGACCCTCGCCGGCACCGTCGTCCTCAACGCGCTGGGCCTGCCGGGGGACACGCTGCGCTGGGCCGGCATCCTCGTGCTCGTCGTCCTCGGCCTCGGGCTGCTGGTGCCGCGCTTCGAGCACCTGCTGGAGAAGCCGTTCGCGCGCCTGGCCCCCAAGCGGGCGCCCGGCAAGGACCGCGGCGCGTTCGCGCTCGGCCTCGGGCTCGGCGCCGTGTACGTCCCGTGCGCCGGCCCGGTCCTCGCGGCCGTGACGGTCGCCAGCGCGACCGGGCAGGTCGACGCGTCCACCGTCGTGCTCACGCTGACGTTCGCGGTCGGCGCCGCGCTGCCCCTGCTGGTCCTCGCGCTGGCGGGCCGCCGCGTCACCGAGCGCGTCGCGGTGCTCCGCACGCACCAGCGCGCCGTGCGCGCCGTCGGCGGCGCGGTCATGCTCGCCCTCGCGGCGGCGCTCACCCTCAACGTCACCGACGGCCTGCAGCGCGCGCTGCCGAGCTGGGCCGAGGGCATCCAGTCCCGGATCGCGCAGGACGAGCGCGTGCAGCAGGAGCTGAACCTCGGCGGCCTGGTCACCGAGGAGAACGCGGGCCTCGCCGAGTGCCACCAGGGCGCCACGGTGCTCGAGGACTGCGGCCCGGCGCCCGAGCTGCGCGGGATCGACGCGTGGCTGCAGACGCCCGACGGTCGGGACCTCTCGCTCGAGGAGCTGCGCGGCAAGGTCGTGCTGCTCGACTTCTGGGCCTACTCCTGCATCAACTGCCAGCGCTCCGTGCCGCACGTCCAGGCGTGGCACGAGACGTACGAGGACGCGGGCCTCGTGGTGCTCGGCATCCACACCCCCGAGTACGCCTTCGAGCGCGAGACCGACAACGTCCGCGACGGCGCGCGCCGCCTCGGCATGACGTACCCGGTGGCGCAGGACAACTCCTACGCGACGTGGACGGCGTACCGGAACCGCTACTGGCCGGCGTCGTACCTGATCGACGCCGAGGGCGACGTGCGGCACGTCCACCAGGGCGAGGGCGGCTACGACGTCACCGAGGACCTGCTGCGCGAGCTGCTCGAGGACGCCGACCCGGGCGTCGCGCTGCCGGCCCGCACGCAGGTCGCCGACCGCACGCCGCGGGGCGCGGAGCTGACGCCGGAGACGTTCCTGTCGGTCGGCAAGCGCACCAACGTGGCGGGGGAGTACGTGGAGGGCGAGCACGCGTACACGCTCCCCGCGGAGCAGGACGCCGACACCGTGGCGTTCGGCGGCACCTGGACCACCGACTACCAGGCCGCCACGGCCGGCGCCGACGCCGTCCTGCGCCTGCGGTGGACCGCGTCGGAGGTGCGCACGGTCGTCGGTGGCGAGGGCACCGTGACCGCGGTCGTGCGGGACGCGGACGGCACGGTGGTCGACCGGGTGACGCACGAGGTCGCCGGCGCGCCGCGCTCCTACCGGCTGCTCGCGCAGCCCGACGTCGGCACCGGCACGGTCGAGCTCGAGGCGACGCCCGGCGTGCAGGTGTACTCGTTCACCTTCGGGTGACCGGGCGGGGAGGGTCACCCCGCCGTACGACGACGCCCCGGTCCCCGCGCGAGCGGGGGCCGGGGCGTCGGTGCGTGGTGGCGCGGTCGCCCGCGCCGCGTCAGCGGCGGAAGGCCCGCTCGACGAGGTCCTTCTGCTCGACCGCGTGCTTCTTGGCCGAGCCGGCCGCCGGCGACGCCGACTCCGGGCGGGACACGACCCGCAGCGGGCGCTCGACGACCTGCGGCAGGTGCGAGGACATGTACGTCCACGGGCCCTGGTTCTGCGGCTCGTCCTGGACCCACACGAGCTCGGCGCCGTCGAACGGCGCGAGCACCTCGCGGATCGCGTCGGGCTCGAGCGGGTAGAGCTGCTCGAACCGCACGATCGCGGTCTGCTGGTCGCCGGACGACACGCGGTGCGCGAGCAGGTCCCAGTAGACCTTGCCCGAGCAGAGCAGGACGCGCGTGACCTGGTCGGCCTTCGCGGCGGCGAGCTCGTCGGCGACGACCGTGCGGAACGTGCCCGTCGTGAAGTCCTCGACGGCCGACGTCGCGGCCTTGAGGCGCAGCATCGACTTGGGCGTGAACACCACGAGCGGGCGGCGCGGACGCTGGTACGCCTGGCGGCGCAGCAGGTGGAAGTACGACGCCGGGTTCGACGGCTGCGCGATCGTCATGTTGTCCTCGGCCGCGAGCTGCAGGAAGCGCTCGATGCGCGCGGACGAGTGGTCCGGCCCCTGCCCCTCGTAGCCGTGGGGGAGCAGCATGACGACCGACGAGCGCTGGCCCCACTTCTGCTCCGCCGACGACAGGAACTCGTCGATGACCGTCTGCGCGCCGTTGACGAAGTCGCCGAACTGCGCCTCCCACAGCACGAGCGCGTCGGGGCGCTCGACCGAGTAGCCGTACTCGAACCCGAGGGCGGCGTACTCCGACAGCGACGAGTCGTACACCCAGAACTTCGCCTGGTCGCCCGACAGGTACAGCAGCGGCGTCCACTCGGCACCGGTCTCGCGGTCGTGCAGCACCGCGTGCCGCTGCACGAACGTGCCGCGGCGCGAGTCCTGCCCGGCGAGCCGCACCGGCGTGCCCTCGATGAGCAGGGAGCCGAACGCGAGGATCTCGCCGAAGCCCCAGTCGATCCCGCCGTCGCGGCTCATCTGCTCCCGCTTGGCGAGCATCTGCGCGAGCTTCGGGTGGATCGTGAAGCCCTCGGGGGCGCGCACGTGCGCCTGGCCGATGCGCTCGAGGACGGACGACGGCACCGCCGTCTTCCAGCCGACCATGACGCCGGCGTCCTCCTGCTGCGACTCCGGCCGCTCCAGGCCCGCGACCGTCTCGACGTCGGTCTGCGGCGGCGTCCAGCCGTCCTCGCGCGTCTCGGTGAAGACCCGCTCCAGCTGCGACTGGTAGTCGCGCAGGACCTGCTCGGCCTCCTCGAGCGTGATGTCGCCGCGCGCCACGAGCGTCTCGGTGTACAGCTTGCGCACCGACCGCTTGGCCTCGATGAGGTTGTACATGAGCGGCTGCGTCATCGACGGGTCGTCGCCCTCGTTGTGGCCGCGGCGGCGGTAGCAGACCATGTCGATGACGACGTCGCGCGCGAACTGCTCGCGGTACTCGAACGCCAGCTCGGCGACGCGCACGCACGCCTCGGGGTCGTCCCCGTTGACGTGGAAGACCGGCACCTGCAGGCCCTTGACCACGTCGGTGGCGTACTGCGACGACCGCGACGACGACGGGCCGGTCGTGAAGCCGACCTGGTTGTTGACGATCACGTGGATCGTGCCGCCGGTGCGGTAGCCGCGCAGCTGGGCGAGGTTGAGCGTCTCGAACACGACGCCCTGGCCGGCGAAGGCCGCGTCGCCGTGGATGAGGATCGGCAGCACGGAGAACCCGTCGCCGCCCAGGTCGATGCGGTCCTGCTTGGCGCGCACGACGCCCTCGAGCACCGGGTCGACCGCCTCGAGGTGCGACGGGTTCGCCGCGAGGTACACGGCGGTGGTCGCGCCCGACTCGGCGGTGAAGCGGCCCTCGGTGCCGAGGTGGTACTTCACGTCGCCGGAGCCCTGCACCGACTTGGGGTCCTGGTTGCCCTCGAACTCGCTGAAGATCTGGCCGTAGGACTTGCCGGCGATGTTCGCGAGCACGTTGAGGCGCCCGCGGTGCGCCATGCCGATGCCGACCTCGTCGAGGCCGCCGTTCGCCGCCTTGGACAGCACCGCGTCGAGCAGCGGGATGAGCGACTCGCCGCCCTCGAGCGAGAACCGCTTCTGGCCGACGTACTTGGTCTGCAGGAACGTCTCGAACGCCTCGGCGGCGTTGAGGCGGCGCAGGATGCGCAGCTGGTCCTCGCGGGGCGTGCGCGCGTAGCCCGACTCGAGGCGCTCCTGGAGCCAGCGGCGCTGGCGCGGGTCCTGCAGGTGCATGTACTCGACGCCGACCGTGCGGCAGTACGAGTCGCGCAGCAGGCCGAGCACGTCGCGCAGCGTGGCGCGCGTCTTCCCCGTGAAGCCGCCGGTCGGGAACGTGCGGTCCAGGTCCCACAGCGTCAGGCCGTGGTTCTGCACGTCGAGGTCCGGGTGCTTGCGCTGGCGGTAGGCGAGCGGGTCGGTGTCCGCCATGAGGTGCCCGCGCGAGCGGTAGGAGTGGATGAGCTCGGCGATGCGCGCCGGCTTGATCGCCTCGGCGTCCGGGTCGTGGTCCGCGTCGCGGACCCACCGCACGGGCTCGTACGGGACGCGCAGCGACGCGAAGACGCGGTCGTAGAAGCCGTCCTCGCCGAGCAGCTTGCGCCCGAGGATCCGCAGGAAGTCGCCCGACTGGGCGCCCTGGATGATCCGGTGGTCGTACGTCGACGTGATCGTGAGGATCTTCGAGACGCCCATGCGGTTGAGCTGCTCGGCCGACGTGCCGGCGAACTCCGCCGGGTAGTCCATGGCGCCGACGCCGACGATGGTGCCCTGGCCCTGCATGAGGCGCGGCACCGAGTGCACCGTGCCGATCGTGCCCGGGTTGGTCAGCGAGATCGTCGTGCCGGCGAAGTCGTCGACGGTCAGCTTGTTGTTGCGGGCGCGGCGCACGACGTCCTCGTAGGCCGACCAGAACTGCGCGAAGTCGAGCGTCTCGGCCTTCTTGATGGAGGGCACGAGCAGCTGACGGGTGCCGTCGGGCTTGGCGAGGTCGATCGCGAGGCCGAGGTTGACGTGCGCGGGCTGCAGGACGCCGGGCTTGCCGTCGACGAGCGTGTACGCGGCGTTCATGGCGGGCATCTCGCCGAGCGCCTCGACGAGCGCGAAGCCGATGAGGTGCGTGAACGACACCTTGCCGCCGCGGCCGCGCGACAGGTGGTTGTTGATGACGATGCGGTTGTCGACCATCAGCTTGGCCGGGACCGCGCGCACCGAGGTGGCCGTGGGCACCTCGAGGGACGACTCCATGTTCGTCACGACCCGGGCGGCGGGGCCGCGCAGCTTCTGCACGTCGTCGACCGGCTCCGCCCCGTCCTCGGGGCGGCGCGCCGCCGCGACCTCGGCGTAGGGCGCCGTGGCGGGCTGTGCGGTGGCGACGGGCGAGGCGGCCGTGGGCGCCTTCGGTGCCGCCGGGCCGGCGGGGGACTCGACCGCGACGGCCTTCGGCTCCGGCGCCGGGCCGGTCGCCTGCCGGGGCGTCGCGGGGGCGCCGTCCGCGGGGGCCGAGGACGCCGGTGCGGTGGGCGTGCCCGTGGGGCCGCCCGCCGGGGCGCTCGTCGCCGGGCCCGTCGCGGGGGCCGTCGTCGCGGGGGTGCTCGTCGCCGTGCCGTTCGTCGCGGCCGCCGGCGGGGTGGCCGCACCGGACGGGGCGGGGGTCTGCCCGCCGTCACCCGCCGGCGACGGCGTCCCCGGCTGGTAGCCCTCGAAGAAGTCCCACCACGCGGGGTCCACCGCGTTGCGGTCCTTCTTGTACTGCTCGTACAGCTCGTCCACGAGCCACTCGTTCGCGCCGAAGTCGGCACGGGTGGGGTCGGACTGCGCCTTCTGGGTCACGCTGGGATCGCCCACTTCCGGTGCGCGGTACCGGGACCGCGCCGTCGCCAGTTCTGTTGACGACAACACTACGTGCTCCGGGCGCCCGCGACCGAGTCGCGCGCGGGTGCCCGCAGCGATCTCCGCGACCTCTTCACCCGCCCGCGGCGCCCCGGTCAACGGCGGCCAAAGCGCGCCCCCGCCGGGGCTCAAGCGCAGGTCGCGGGCCTGTTTCGCGCACGCGCCCAGGACGACCGGCGACGGCGGCCCGCCCGCGCGTCAGCGCCGCGCCGAGCCCTTGCCGGGCGCGCCGGCGGGCAGTGTGACGCGCATCGTGCAGCCCGTCGCGGTGTCGGCCACCTCGACGTACCCGCCGTGCAGCTCGACCGCCCAGCGCACGATCGACAGGCCCAGCCCGGTGCCGCCCGTCGAGCCCTGCCCGGTGCGGGCGGGGGTGTTGCCGCGCACGAACCGCTCGAAGACGTGCGCCCGCTGCTCGCGCGCGATGCCGGGGCCGTGGTCGACCACGTCGATGCGGACGTCGCCGCCCGCGCGGCGGGCCTCGATGCGGATCTCGTCGTCCGGCGGGGAGTGCCGGGCGGCGTTGTGCAGGAGGTTCGCGACGACCTGGTGGAGGCGCTCCGGGTCGGCCGGCACGGTCAGGTCGGGCGGCTCGACGTCGACCGCGAACGTCAGCTGCTTCTGCGCCCCCACGAGGCTGGCCTCGTCGGCGGCCTGCCCGAGCAGCGCGGAGAGCTCGACCTCCTCGAGCCGCAGCGGCACCGCGCCGGCCTCGACGCGCGACAGGTCCAGCAGCGACGACACCAGCCGCGAGAGCCGCTCGGTCTGCGCGAGCGCCGTCTGCAGCGTCGCCGGGTCCGGCTCGCTGACGCCGTCGACCATGTTCTCGAGCTGCGCCTGCAGCGCGGTGACCGGCGTGCGCAGCTCGTGCGACACGTTGGCGACGAGCTCGCGCCGGAAGGTGTCGAGCTGCTGCAGGTCGTCCGCCATCGTGTTGAAGGCGTCGGCGAGCTGGCCCACCTCGTCGCGGCTGGTGGAGCGCACGCGCCGGCTGTAGTCGCCCGCGGCCATCGCGCGCGCCGCGGCCGTCATCTCGCGCAGCGGCGACGTCATGCCGCGCGCGAGCAGCTGCGTGAGCACCAGGGACAGGGCGATCGCGATCGGCAGGGTGCGGCTGGGGCCGAGGGCCTGCAGGTAGCCGAGCCAGATGATCACGGCGGCGAGCGTCACGGTGGCCGCGACGAGCACGCCCAGCTTGATCTTGATGCTGCGCAGCCGGTCCAGCGGGCGCACGTCGGGCAGCTGCCAGCCGCGCGCGCCGGCGCGGGCGTGGCGCGCGGCCGGCTCGGCCGGCCCGCTCACGCGCCCGACGGCTCGCCGGCCGCCTCGGCCGCCGGGTCCTCCGCGGGCTCGAACGCGTACCCGACGCCGTGCACCGTGCGGATGAGGTCGGCGCCGAGCTTGCGGCGCAGCGCCTTGACGTGGGAGTCGACGGTGCGGGTGCCGCTGGCGTCGACCCAGTCCCACACGTCGGCGAGCAGCTTCTCGCGCGTGAGCACCGTGCGGGGCGTCTGCGCGAGCGTGAGCAGCAGGTCGAACTCCGTGGGCGTCAGGTGCACCTCGCGCTCGCCGCGCAGCACGCGGCGCTGCGCGCGGTCGATCGTCACGTCGCCGGCCACGAGCGGCGGGTCGGGCTGCTGCACCGCGGCCAGCTCGGCGGCACGCGCGGCGCGCTCGGTGCGGCGGAGCAGGACCTTGGTGCGCGCGACGAGCTCGCGCATCGAGAACGGCTTCGTCATGTAGTCGTCGGCGCCGACGCCCAGGCCGACGAGCATGTCCGTCTCGTCGTCGCGGGCCGTGAGCATGAGCACCGGGACCGGGCGCTCCGCCTGGATCTGCCGGCACACCTCGAGGCCGTCGATGCCGGGGAGCATGACGTCGAGGACCACCACGTCGGGCTGCAGGCGCGCCGCCGCGGCGACGCCGCCGTACCCGTCGCCGACGGACTCCACGCGCCAGCCCTCCGCCGACAGGCGGTGCACGATGGCCTGCGCGATCGCCGGCTCGTCCTCCACCACGAGGACCGTGGTGGAGCTCGGCTGCTGCACGCTGTTCACCATGGGGCCAGCGTGGCACACGCACCCGTGCCGGTCCCGTGGGGCGGCACGCCGCGGCGTCCGTAGGATGGTCGCCACCATGAGCAGCTCAAGTCGCTGCCGGCGTCGCACCACCCCCCACCTCGTCCGCACCGTCCCGGGTCGCCCCCGGACGTCGCGGGCGGCCCGGCCCACCGGGCCCGGGGCGGGGCGCGACCGTGCCGGCCACCCCCCGTCCTGCCGCGCGCACGCGTGCGCGGCGACCCCCGTCGCGCCGCGCGACGTGGCGCCCCCGGGCGCCGACCCGCGCGGACCCGCACCCCTGCGGGGGCGCACGTGCTGACCGACTGGCTGCTCGTCGGCCTGGGCGTGCTGCTCACCGTCGGCACCGCCGTGTTCGTCGCGGCGGAGTTCTCCCTCGTCACGCTCGACCCCGGGCTGGTCGAGCAGCAGGAGGGGCAGGACGACGCGCGCGGGCGCGCCGTGGTCCGGTCCCTGCGCCGCCTGTCGACGCAGCTGTCCGGCGCCCAGGTCGGCATCACGCTGACGACCGTCCTGCTCGGCTACACGACGCAGCCCGCGGTGGTCCGGCTGCTCGGCGTGCCCCTCGGGTCGACGGGCCTCGACCGCGCCGTGGCGGGCGCCGTCGCCGGCGCGCTCGCCGTCCTGCTCGTCAACGGCTTCTCGATGCTGTTCGGCGAGCTCGTGCCGAAGAACTTCGCGATCGCGAGCCCGCTCGCGACGGCGCGCCAGGTCGCGCCGCTGCAGCTCGGCTTCACGACGGGCCTGCGCGGCGTCATCGCGGTCACGAACGGCACCGCGAACGCGCTGCTGCGCCGGGTGGGCGTCGAGCCGCGCGAGGAGCTCTCGGGCGCGCGCTCGCCGGCCGAGCTCGCCTCGCTGGTGCGCCGCTCGGCGGAGCAGGGGACGCTCGACGCGTCCACCGCGACGCTGCTCACCAACTCCATCGACTTCTCGACGCTGACGGCGGTCGACGTCATGACGGACCGCACGCGCATGGTCGTCGTGCGCCGCGACGACACGGCCGCCGACGTCATGGCGCTCGCACGGCAGACGGGCCACTCGCGGTTCCCGGTCATCGGCGACTCCACCGACGACGTCGTCGGGCTCGTGCACCTGCGCAAGGCCATGGCCGTGCCGCACGACCGCCGTGCCGAGGTGCCGGCGCCGGCGCTCATGGTAGAGGCGCCGCGCGTGCCGGAGACGGTCGGGCTCGGCCCGCTGCTCGTCGAGCTGCGCGCGCAGGGCCTGCAGATGGCCGTCGTGGTCGACGAGTACGGCGGCACGTCGGGCGTCGTGACGCTCGAGGACGTCGTCGAGGAGCTCGTCGGCGAGGTCGCGGACGAGCACGACCGCACGCGCAGCACCGCCGCGCGCCGCGCCGACGGCGCGTGGGTCCTGCCGGGCGTCACGCGTCCCGACGAGCTGCACGAGGCCACGGGTCTGCGCGTCCCCGACGACGGCCCCTACGAGACGCTCGGCGGCCTGCTCATGGCGCGCCTCGGGCGGATCCCCGCGGAGGGCGACGAGGTCGTGGAGGGCACCGTGCGGCTGCACGTCGAGCGGATGGACGGGCGGCGCGTCGAACGCGTGCGCGTCGAGGTCGCCGGGGCCGAGGAGGCGGGCGCCTGATGGACAGCACCCTCGCGCTCCTTATCGCCGTCGTCCTGCTGGCGGCCAACGCGTTCTTCGTCGGCGCGGAGTTCGCGCTCATGTCGGCGCGCCGCTCGGCGATCGAGCCGCTCGCCGAGGCGGGCGACAAGCGGGCGGTCACCGTCCTGTGGGCGATGGAGCACGTCTCGCTCATGCTCGCCGCGGCCCAGCTCGGCATCACCGTCTGCTCGACGAGCCTCGGGCTGGTCGCCGAGCCGGCGATCGCGCACCTGATCGAGGACCCGCTGCACGCCCTCGGCGTGCCGGACTCGCTGACCCACCCCATCGCGTTCGTCGTGGCGCTGCTCGTCGTCGTGTACCTGCACGTGGTGCTCGGCGAGATGGTGCCGAAGAACCTCGCGGTCGCCGGCCCGGACCGTGCCGTCCTCGTCCTCGGGCCGGCCCTGGTCTGGGTCGCCCGCGTGATGCGGCCGGTCATCTTCGCGCTCAACTGGCTGGCGAACCACGTGCTGCGCCTGTTCCGCGTGGAGCCGCAGGACGAGGTCGCCTCCGCGTACACCGCGGAGGAGGTGCAGCACATCGTCGAGCAGTCGCAGGCGCAGGGCCTGCTCGCCGACGAGCAGGGGCTGCTCGCGGGCGCGATCGAGTTCTCGGACCGCACCGCCGCGCAGGTGATGGTGCCGGTCGGCGAGCTCGTCACCGTGCAGGAGGGGTCGACGCCCGACGACATCGAGCACCTCGTGGCGCGCACCGGCTTCAGCCGGTTCGCCGTCGCGGACGCCGCCGGCGCGCCCACCGGGTACCTGCACATCAAGGACGTGCTGTACGCGGACGACGTGTCGCGCACGCTGCCGGTGCCGAGCTGGCGCGTGCGCACGCTCGCGGTGGTCGGGCCCGACGACGAGGTGGAGACGGCGCTCGCGGCGATGCAGCGGTCGGGGTCGCACCTGGCGCGCGTCGACGTCGACGGGCGCGCCGTGGGCGTGGTGTTCCTCGAGGACATCCTCGAGGAGCTGGTCGGCGAGGTGCGCGACGCGATGCAGCGGGGGCAGATCCCGTAGGTCGGCCGGTCGTGTGACCTTCGACCTCGCCGGCGGCGTGTCGACCGGCGTGTCGCCCGGTCTGTCCGGTTCTGGCACGGCATGGGTGCCGGTCGGGGCCTTGGACGCGGTGCCACGGTGCCGTTATGGTTCCGTGACCGCTCCGCCAGGAGCGCGTGAACAGCAGGGTCCGAGCGGAGGTGTCGTGGGGTCGCACGCAGCGGAGCCGACTCCTCGGACACGCCGTTCCCTCCGTGAGGAGAACGCCCCCCGCAGCCGGTCGCGCCGCGTCGAGGTGCCGGCCGTCAGCGGCACCGTCGAGGTCCTGCCGATCGCGTCCCACGGGTCCGCCGCACCGGCCCGGCGCCGGGCCACCACCGTCGTCGGCCGCCTCGGCGTGCTGGCCGCCCTCGCGGGCGTCACGGTCGTCGTGCCCGTCACGCAGGGCGTCGCCGAGGGCGAGATCGTGCTCGGCGCGGTCGAGCAGCCGGACTACCCGTCGACCGTCACGGCGCTGACCGCGCTGCCGCTGTCGGACCTGCCGCCCACGGCCCTCGTCTCGGCCGACGGCTCCTCGCAGCTGCGCGCCGCGATCGACGTCTCCCGTGCCGCCGAGCGCTCGGTGCTGCCGGGCTGCGACGGCGCGGCCCGCCCCTCCGGCGCCAACGGGCAGCTCTCCACCGCCGACCTGTGCACGCTGTGGGACGGGCGCACGCAGATGCGCGCCGACGCCGCCGTCGCGCTCGCCGAGCTCAACGTCGCGTACGTCGCCCGCTTCGGCACCGACATCTGCCTCACCGACGGCTACCGCACGCTCGCGGAGCAGAAGTCGGTCAAGGCGCGCAAGGGCGGGCTCGCGGCCACGCCCGGCAAGAGCAACCACGGCTGGGGCCTCGCGGTCGACCTGTGCGGCCTGCAGGACAACAGCACGCGCTTCGCGTGGATGAACGAGAACGCGCCGGTCTACGGGTGGGAGAACCCCACGTGGGCCAAGCGCGGTGGCTCCGGCCCGTACGAGCCGTGGCACTGGGAGTACATCAAGGGCGTGAAGGCGGACGGCGAGTTCTACGGCTGACGCCGGTGGCGGGCGCTGGTGCTCGCCCGGTGACGGACCGTGACGCGACGGGACCACGACGTGACGAGGGCCGGCGGTGCAGGTGCACCGC